>CAZECB010000139.1:0-6230 GCA_964510745.1 uncultured Flavobacteriaceae bacterium
AATAGAGCTTGTGCTATTAAAAAATCTTGGCGAATACGTAAGCTTCCTAAACTCACATGACCTTTAATAATTTCTCCTGTACGCGGGTCAGAGACACTAGCACCGTAGCTCCAACCTCTAGTAGATCGATGTACCCATTGTATGACATTATATCTACAATCCATAGGGTCAGCATCAGCAGGTAACATTTTCACTTGAAACGCATCTTTAAAACCAATAGCTTCATAGGCTTGATTCCACCAACGTGCACCTTCTAATAATGCAGAACGTACAGGTTCTGGTGTTCCTGGGTCTAGATAATAAATAATAGGTTCAACTGCTTCGCTAATTTTAGCATTTGGGTTTTTCTTTTCTAAACGATGACGTGTAACATATCGTTTTCTAATCTGTTCTTGAACAGGAGTTGCATAGTCTAAATATGACATTGAAATGGCACCACTACGTACATCAAACTCTCTAGGTACATAGTTGTCATCTGGCAATTCTATAAATGAATGATGTTGTACCACACTTACTAAGGATGCTGTTGGTGTTACACTACGCAAATTACGCCCAGTAGGTTCACCTTTAAAAGTCAATAGAGCTTCAAATTCTACATTTTCAGGAAATGCTTTTGTTCGCTCTAAAGCTAAAGCGCTTTTAGTTAGATCTAATTTATAACTTCCTTCTCCATTTGCTTTTAATCGTCCTGCAACTCCATGCACGTCTTGCATCAAAAAAGGTGTAAAATCAACAGTATGAATTCCATTTTTTGTTTCTACTATTTTAAATCCATAAAGCACTGATTTTGCAAACGCTTGTTCTATACTTTTTTTTTCTAATTTATTATCTGTAATTGCGCGATAATCTTGATTAGGTTGAACTAATAATAATTTATTACCTGCTTTTATAAATTTCACCAATCGCTCACCACCTAGCTGTCCACGATCTAATCCGATGTCATTAGAGCCAATTCCGTTAGCTAGAGAACTGATGTATAAAAATTCTTTATCTAAATCTTTGACTTCTAAATAGATTTTATCTTGTGTTTCCTCATAATGAAAATTAAAATAACCTTTATAGTTTTTTAGTTCTTTATCTTTTAAAGTTTGAGAAAAACTAGTAGTAATACACAGCAAAAGAATGAATTTTAAAATGGTCCTTTTCATGTTTAAAATTTTAGACTATAAAGCTACAAATTTGAATAAATAATCAGTCTATATATTTTCATAAAAGTTAATAAACTCTATTTTTGTAGAAAGTAATTCTATAATTAATGATAACTAATGATCATATAAAAGATCTTCAAGAACGCCTTGGTGCGTTAAGGAGGTATCTTTGACCTAGATGCAAAACGTATTGAGGTTCAAAATGAAGAGGAAAAAACTTTTGACCCCAATTTCTGGAACGATTCAAAAGCTGCTGAGCTTGTGATAAAGTCATTACGAGTCAATAAAAAGTGGATTGAAGATTATAATACACTTAAAATTGGTATTGATGATCTCGAAATTTTATACGATTTTTATAAAGACGGAGAATCTACTGAAAAGGAATTAAAAATACAGTACATCGAAACTAATGATTTGTTAGAGCGTTTAGAGTTTAAAAATATGCTCTCTAATGAAACTGATAGCATGAGTGCTGTATTACAAATTACTGCTGGTGCTGGCGGTACTGAAAGCTGTGATTGGGCACAAATGCTAATGCGGATGTATTTAATGTATGCTGAAAGCAGTAAGTTTAAAGTAAAAGAACTCAATTATCAAGATGGTGATGTTGCTGGTATTAAAACTGTAACTTTACAAATTGAGGGCGATTATGCATTTGGTTGGTTAAAAGGTGAAAATGGTGTACATCGCTTGGTACGTATTTCTCCTTTTGATAGTAATGCAAAACGTCATACTAGTTTTGCTTCTGTTTATGTATATCCGCTTATCGATGATACTATAGAGATTGATATTAATCCTGTTGATATTGAAATTACTACTGCACGTTCTAGCGGTGCTGGAGGGCAGAATGTAAATAAGGTAGAAACCAAAGTGCAATTAACGCATAAATCTACAGGAATTCAAATTTCATGTTCTGAAACACGTTCTCAACATGATAATCGCTCACGTGCATTACAAATGCTAAAATCACAACTTTATGAAATTGAAGTCAAAAAACAACAAGCAGAACGTAATGATATTGAATCTGGAAAAATGAAAATTGAATGGGGTAGTCAAATTCGTAATTATGTCATGCACCCCTATAAATTAGTAAAAGACGTGCGTACAGGTTATGAATCAGGTAATGTAGATGCTGTAATGAATGGAAATCTAGAACCTTTTTTAAAATCTTATTTAATGTCAATGGGGCAAAAAAATGAAGATTCAAAACTATAATTAATTAAGTCCTTGCAAAAGCAAGAATGATAAAAACTATGATTAAAATATACCATAATACTAGATGTAGTAAATCTAGATGCGGATTAGATATTCTTGAAAATTCAGGGAAAGGTTTTGAAGTTGTAAAATATCTAGAAACTACGCCAGATAAAAATGAACTGAACCATATTATTTCTCTTTTAGGAATTACACCTTTACAATTGATTCGCAAAGGAGAATCTATTTGGAAAGAACAATTTAAAAGCAACACTTATACAAACGAAGAATTGATTGATATTATGGTAATGCACCCTAAATTAATTGAGCGTCCAATAGTTATAAATGGAGATAAAGCTGTTATTGGAAGGCCTCCAGAATTAATTTTAGATATACTTCAATAACCGTGTATAATTAGGGATGTTTCTTTTAACACAACTTTAACCGGGATCACTTAAACCATGCTATATTTTTGCCATCTAATTAGCAAAAGTATAATATGAATAACATTCTTTTTTTTTTACTATTTATTATTTTGTCTTTAGCAAATATGTCTGCTCAGCCTTCATCAAATGATATAGTTTTGAAAGATGTCTCTGTTACAGGTAGAGTATTAGATAAAGAGACCAGCGAACCTTTAGAATATGCAACTATTGCTTTTTTTAGTAAAAAAGAAAACAAAATAGTCACTGGAGGAATCACAGATATAAATGGTGAATTTAAGATTGAAGTGCCTACTGGAATTTATGATATTTCCATAGAATATATTTCATTTAAAACGCAAACTATTCCTAATAAAAATCTTTCACAAGATGAAAACATAGGAACTTTTATTCTTGCATTAGATTCTGAATCGCTAGATGCTATTGAAATTATTGCAGAGCGTACTACAGTTGAAATTAAGCTTGATAAAAAAGTATATAATGTGGGTAAAGATCTCACAGTACGTGGTGGCACCGTGAGCGATGTATTAGACAACGTTCCTTCTGTTGCTGTTGATGTAGAAGGAAATGTATCTCTAAGAGGAAATGATAATGTTCGTATTTTAATTAACGGGAAACCTTCTGGTTTAGTAGGTTTAAATTCTACAGATGCTTTGCGTCAATTTCCTGCTGAAGCTATAGAACGTGTAGAAGTGATTACTTCACCTTCAGCTAGGTATGATGCTGAAGGTAGTGCAGGTATTTTAAATATTATTTTGCGTAGGAGTAAATTGCAAGGGTTAAATGGCGCCATTACTATAAATGGTGGGTTTCCAGAAACAGCAGGATTTTCAGGAAATATTAATTACAGAACTGGAGATTTTAATTTCTTTAATAATTCTGGTATAAGTTATAGAGAAAGTCCAGGAGAGTCGTCAAATGAATCACAGTTTTTTAATCGTGGTATAGATAGTACAGGGGTAGCATTTGATAATCCTGATTCTTTTTTAAATGAAATCAATGAAACTGATCGTATTCGACGAAACATAAACACTAATTTAGGAGTAGAATGGTATTTAAACGATCAAACCTCTTTAACAGGTAGTATTTTGTATCGAGAAGGTAATAATGATAATATAACTCGAAACAACTCTATCACTATTGATGGTGACGGGAACGAAACAACAACGTTTAGGTTTGATCCTGAAGAAGAAGAAAATGAAACTCTACAATACACTTTAAATTTTGACAAACAATTTGGAGACGATAGTGATCATAAATTAGTTGCGGAGTTCCAATATGACAATAGTAATGAAAATGAATTATCATTTATTACTCAAAATGGTATTATTGATCGTAGTGTCAATACTTTAGATGAACAAGACCGTATTTTATTACAAGCTGATTATAACCTCCCTATTAATGAAAATAGTCGGTTTGAAGCTGGTTATCGTGGAAGCTTTAGAGAGCAAGACACTGATTTTTCTGTTAATCTTTTTGATGTCAATACAGATACGTTTACATTAGATACAAATGTTAGTAATAATTTAATCTATACTGAAAATATTAATGCTGTTTATGTACAATATGGTAGCAAGATTGAAGACAAATTTTCGTATTTATTAGGTTTACGTTTTGAAGACACACAAGTTACTATAAACCAGCGTACATCTAATGAAGTTAATGAAATTGATTATTCAAGCTTATTTCCCACTGTAAATCTTGCCTATGAATTTAATGATAGTCAAAGTATCACTTTAGGGTATAACAGGCGTGTACGTCGTCCAAGGTCTTTTTTCATTAACCCATTCCCTTCTCAAAATAGTCTGACTAATTTATTTCAAGGAAATCCTAATTTAGATCCTAGTTTTTCAAACGCATTAGATTTAAGTTATTTAAACAGGTTTGGAAAATTCACATTAAGTTCATCTTTATTTTACCAACGCTCTACCGATAATTTTAATTTCATTACGGAAGATAGTGGTCAAGATGTTGTTATTGGTGGTACTTCCATAGATGTTATTAGAACGACTGTTACCAACTTAGGTTCAAACTCACGTTATGGTTTTGATTTTAATTTAAGTTTTAGGCCAAACAGAAAGTTTAATATTAATACAGATCTTAATGTATTTCAGAATGAAATTCGTGGTGATTTTAATGGTACTAATTTTGATGCCGATATTTTTAGTCTTAGAGCACGTATCAATGCTAAATATACGTTACCTTGTGGTATTGATTGGCAAACACGTTTAAATTATAGAGGCCCAAATGAAAATGCGCAAACTAGAACTAGAGGTATTTTTTCTGCCAATCTAGCCTTTAGTAAAGATGTCTTTAATGATAATGGTTCTATTTCGTTTAATATTAGTGATCTATTAAATAGTCGTCGTCGACAATCTACAACCGTTACTCCTACATTTTCTAGAGAAAATGAATCACAATTTAGGCAGCGTAGCTTTAACCTTGCTTTTACTTATAGGTTTAATCAAAAGAAAAATCAACGTCGTCGCAATCAAAATAATGATGGTAATGAAGATTTTGAGTTTGAGGGGTAATTATTAAGGCTAACACAAAGCAATAAAAAAGGAAACCAAAATTGATTTCCTTTTTTATATTTTATATAAATCTAAAATTACTTAGATTTTCTATCAGCAATAATTTCTTTAATACGTTCTATGGCTGCACCACCAATCCAATAAGGGATTACAAAAGTGATTAAAAAGATCATTAACCAAAACCCAATTGTTAATATGGTTAAAAATGCTAAAAATCCTAAATATTGATCAAAATCAAACATAATCGTGAGTGTCTTTTAATAAACTGTGACAAAGGTAATATAAACCCAAATGAGAAACAATAGTAAAGTTGAGTTTTATTAACAGGTTATTAAAAATAATTATATAGCTCAAAGATTCAATTATTTTAAATCTATAAATCGCCAGACTACAATTCGACTTATTTTATGGCCTTGTTGCATCGGTATTGTTTTCATCTCTTTAATCTCAACTTTTTTTAATACTTTATAAATCGATTTCAAATTTGATTCTTTTGATACCAGTGTAGAAAACCATTGACTTGATTTAGAAAAACGTCTACTATCATAAATCATATTAGTAATAAATCGCAGCTCTCCTCCATCACACCACAGCTCATTACTTTGCCCTCCAAAATTTAATACAGGTTTCACATTAGATTTTCCTTTTAGGTTTTTTAATTTCCTTAATGTTCCTGATTGTGCTTCTTTTAATGATGAGTGAAATGGTGGATTACAAATCGTCATATCAAATACGTCATCAGTTTTAATAATTCCTTTAAAAATATCTCTAGAGTTAGATTGTAAACGCAGTTCTATTTTCTTTTTTAAAGAAGAGTTATTATCCACGATAGTCTGTGCTGATTCAATTGCTTTTATATCGATGTCACTCCCAACAAAATTCCAATCATATTCCTTTGCTCCAATAATTGG
>CAZECB010000140.1:0-4541 GCA_964510745.1 uncultured Flavobacteriaceae bacterium
TCCACCTTTTGAGTGGATTTGACACACTCCATTCATTAAATTATCAAACACACAATCCCAATGTCCTTTAGCTAAGCCATCAAAACCCATAAACATTCTGCCTTCTTTTATATACGCAGGGGTTTGCATAATGTCTTTAGGAAAGGTTCCTAAATGCTCGTGGACACTAATAATAATTTGTTCTTTTAATATTTTAGCAACTAATTTTTCTTGTTCCTCATTTAAAGGCACTTTTGTAGATGGTACACGATCTATCTGCTGTGCTTGTTCAAAATGTTTGTAATCGATGTCTTTTTCTAGATATTGAAAGGATTTGTAACCTTTGTAGTTTTTATTAGAACCCATTAATGTATAGTTAGAAATTTTAAAACTTCTAATGTAGCAAATATCTCTTATACATAAGAATGTCTTTTAAGTTAAAATCTAATTTCTTTAAATTTGCAATACATTAAAACAATTTTGACAATGAAAAATCTATTCTTATTATTATTTACTTTAGTCATTTTATCAAGTTGTAAAAATGAAGTTAAAAAAGAATCTATTCCTGAAACTAAAGACTTTGAGGCTATTGAGGCTATTGAGGCTATTGAGGCTATTGAGGCTATTGAGGCAAAATCAAATTCTTTTACTAACGCCATTGAAATTGCTCATAAAAAAGAAGCATTTTTAAATCATAAAGCTATTCAATTTGATATTGACCTTACTTTTGGTGGGCAGAGAATTTTAGATGCTACTATTTCAATGTCTACAAGCTCAGAATATGGGATTATTAAAATGAAAAATGGTGAGAGTATTTATATTCATAATGATAAAGTATTTTGTTCTCCAGGATTAAAAGATGATCCATCTGTACGATTTGGAGCTTATTCTTGGAGTTATTTCTTTTTATTTCCTTATAAATTGAATGACGGAGGTACTAAATGGTCTGATTACACACCTTCAGAATCTGAAAGTCAATTTAATGCTTCAAAATTATCATTTGAAGCCAATATAGGTGATGCTCCTGATGATTGGTATGTCGTCTATTCTAATAAAAATACAAATGTGATTAACCACGCTGCTTATATAGTGACTTTAGGAAAAACAACAGAAGACGCTGAAAAAGATCCGCATGCTATAGAATATCTAGATTATAAAAATATTAACGGTGTTCCTTTTGCTCATAATTGGATATTTTGGGAATGGAGAGTTGAAGAAGGATTAACAAATAAAATTGGGAATGCGACCTTGAGTAATATTAAATTTACTGAGGATTTAGCAGCAAGTTTTAAAATCCCTGAGGGGTCTATTGAACGGTAGATAGCATCAAGCAACCATTTTAATAAAAAAGACGTCTATACCAGTAGAGGTATCTTTTTTATATAAAAGCATTTTATAATTATAAAATCATCCATTAAAATGAAATCATTCAAAATAGCTTTACTATTCAGTTTATACTTTACATTAAGTATAACTGCACAAAGTGACAAAGCAAAAGAGCTTAATAATTATATTAATATGCTTTTAAAAGAAAATCCTATAATTCCAGGAGTAAGTGTTGTTGTGGTTACAAAGGATGGCGTGCAATTAGCAGAAGGTTTTGGAAAAGCTAATGTCTCTAAAAATGTTTCTGCTGATGGAAATACTAATTTTTATATTGCATCTGTCACGAAATCATTTAATGGATTACTTGCGCACATTTTAGCAAATGAAGGAGTAATCGATTTAAACAAACAAATTACTGGATATAAGCCTTTTAAAGACTTTAAGAAAAAAGCTATTTTTAAAAATACAACGATTCAAGATTTACTATCACACCAAATTCCAATTCTGGAAAATTCATTATTAACCACAAAATTGGCTTATCTAGGAAACCATACTAATGAAGATATTTTGGACATTATAGAACATGGCACAACAAGGAGGAAAAATGGAAAAAAGAAATTTAGGTATAGTAATTTTGGCTATTATTTATTTGGCGTTTTATTACAAGAAGAATTAGGGGAAAGTTGGAAGAATTTATTAGCCGAAAAAATTTTTACTCCATTAAACATGATTAATACAACAGCCTATATTTCTAAAGTGGACAACAATTTATTAGCACTTCCCTATTCTACTTTTACTAAAGATAGTATTCTAGAAGCAATGCCTAAAAAAACAGATGAAACAATGCATGCTGCTGGAGGTATTGTTAGTAATGCAAAAGATATGGCTTCACTGTTATCATTTTATATCAATGATGGTCATGTTAACGGTACGCAAATTTACCCTAAGACTGTTATACAAAATACAATTACTAAACAAGCTAAAGCTAAACATGATTTTGCTAAAATCTTTAATGGTACAGGTTATGCTTCTGGGTGGCGATTAGGTAAATACAATGAAGAAGATGTAGTTTATCATTTTGGTGGTTATATAGGTACCTATGCTCATCTTTCGTTTTTACCAGAACAAAAAGTTGGTGTTTCAATTATTGTAAATCACGATTATGGACAGCACTTTTCAAACCTTATAGTCACTAAAGCCTATAATCTATATACTAATAAAAATGTAAGTTCAGAATCATTTCAAGAACTCTTTGAAAAAGGACTTGATGATTGGGCTATATTTGGAGGAAATGTAAAGAGATTAAAACATTTTAACTGGGATTTATCATTACCCAAAACAACTTATGCAGGTACTTATGATAATTCAGAATTAGGTGAAATTATTATAACTTATAAAAATGGTAATTTTCTCATTAAACTAGGGCGTCTTGAAACTATAGCCTATGCTCACTCTGAAAAAAATGCCATGATTGCTCAACTATATAGAGATAACGGATTTCTTAATCTGGTAAAGTTTACAATTGAGAATGGAGATGTTAAAAGTTTAAGCTATAATCAAAAGGTATTTATTAAAAAGTAATCATTTTATCCTTATTATCTAATATTCTAAAATTCCGTAGTTCAATTGTTATATGTAACTTAGCGCCCTGAAATTTGAAGTCAAGATTATTTTGATGAAATTCCTGTTTTCACAGGAATAAAGCTATGATAAACATACACGAAAAGACATTACAGGATTTAGAATACCTCACTGTTTTACAACAAGTAAGCACACATTGTATTACCAATTTAGGGAAAGAAAAAACATTAACTACACTTCCGTTTAAAACTAAAGAAGAGGTGCTTAATGCTTTACAGCTCACTAATGAATATGTATCTTCTTTTGATAATAATAATCGCATTCCAAATCACGGGTTTGATGTTATTGAAAAAGAGTTACAACTTTTAAATATTGAAAACAGTTTTTTAGAAGTCCCTAGTTTTAAAAAACTCATTTCTATATCATTAACGGTTAATGATATTTTAAAATTTTTAAAAAAGTTTCACACCTACTACCCTACACTTTATAATATAGCCTCAGAAATTGAGTATACTGAAGTTTTAATTAAAAAAGTAGATGGTACTATTGACAAATTTGATCAAGTCAAAGATAATGCCTCAGAGCTATTATATAGCCTTAGAAAATCTATTAATGGTTTAAAGGGAAAAATCAACTCTAGTTTTATTTCTGCTTTAAATAGCTACCATAACTTAGATTACCTAGATGATATTAGAGAATCTGTCATTGATAATCATCGAGTATTGGCTGTAAAAGCAATGCATCGCCGTAAAGTAAAAGGTGCTATTATGGGAGGTAGTAAAACAGGGAGTATTGTATATATTGAACCTGAAACTACCTTACAACATACTAGAGAACTCAATAACCTAGAATATGAAGAACATGAAGAAGTCGTTCGTATTTTAAAAGAAATTACAAATTTCACACGTCCGTTTTTACCTTTATTACAACAGTATCAAACGTTTTTAACAGACATGGATGTAATTTTTGCTAAAGCCAAATATGCACAATCCATTAATGGTATTCTTCCTGAAGTTACAGAAGATCGAAGTTTTTATATTAGAGACGCTTATCACCCACTACTTTATTTAAATAATTTGCAGAAGAAAGAAACAACATTTCCGCAAACTATAGAGTTAAAACACGATAGTCGGATTATTGTAATTTCTGGACCTAATGCAGGTGGAAAAAGTATTACCTTAAAAACTGTAGGTTTGTTACAAGTGATGTTACAAAGTGGTATGTTGATTCCTGTTCATGAACGTAGTCAAGTATGCTTATTTGATAGAATTTTAAGTGATATTGGTGATAATCAGTCTATCGAGAATCATTTAAGTACCTATAGCTATCGCTTAAAGCAGATGAATTATTTCTTAAAGAAATGTAATAAAAACACTTTGTTTCTTATAGATGAATTTGGTACCGGTAGTGATCCTGAATTGGGTGGTGCTTTAGCTGAAACCTTTTTAGAAGTATTTTACGAGCAAGAAGCTTTTGGGATTATTACAACCCATTATTCCAATTTAAAAATATTAGCAAACGAGTTACCGCATATGCTCAATGCTAATATGCTATTTAATGAGCGTAGCTTAGAACCTATGTATAAATTGGCTATTGGTCAAGCAGGAAGTTCATTTACCTTTGAGGTGGCCCAGAAAAATGGAATCCCCTATAGT
>CAZECB010000140.1:4551-6222 GCA_964510745.1 uncultured Flavobacteriaceae bacterium
CAATTAGATAGAAAAAAGAGTTGAATAAGTCAAAAAAGAAAATTGAGCGTAGTAAAGTACGTTTTGATGCTACTATTGCTAAACTTCAAAAAGAACGTTCTAAATTAGAAAAAACATCACGCTCATTAAAAGTAAATGAGCAGAAAAAGTTAGCTGAAGCTGATAAACTTGAAGGTATTAATGATAAAATTCAAAAAAAATTAGAAAGCTATCAAGAGCTCTACGATAGTAATCAACGTTTAATTTACTTAGGGCAAAAAATAAATGATCTCGCTGAAAAATTTCAAAACAATAATAAGAAGCGCTATTTAATGTCTGAGCTATTTAGGCTTGTGCAAATTGAAAATTCAAAACGGAAAAAAATTGCCCCTAAACAGAAAAAAGTAACTAAAGCTAAAGCGCAACAAGTAAAAGCTGAAGTAGAGAAAAAAGTAGCAGTTATCCGTAAAAAGAAAAAAGCTGCAAAGAAAAAAGAAATTGAAACTCCCAAACCCAGGCCTAATTTAAAAATTGGAGATCGCGTACGTATGCAAGATGGTCGAGCCGTTGGTAGTATTGATACTATTGAAAAGAATAAAGCTATTGTAAATTACGGTATCTTTACTACTAATGTAAGTTTAGAAGAATTAGAACTCGTTGAAACCAATAAAAAGAAGTGATAGACATTCCAAAACATAAACAATTGATCTTATTTGATGGGGTTTGCAACCTTTGTAATACTTCAGTGCTATATGTCATAAAACGCGATAAAAAAGATCGTTTTATGTTTGCACCACTTCAATCTCATATAGGGCAACAGCTTATTAACGAATATGATATAGACACTTCTAAAACGGACTCTATATTATTGTATCATCCAGAAAAAGGTATGTTTTACAAATCGACTGCTGCTTTAAAAATAGCATCACATTTGGGATTACCTACTAATTTATTGAGTCTATTTTTAATATTCCCTGCATTTATACGCAATTGGTTTTATGACTATATTGCAAAAAACAGATACAAATGGTATGGGAAAAAGGAAGCTTGTATGATTCCTACGCCTGAATTGAAGAGTAAGTTTTTGGATTAGAAAACAATACCATTTATAGCTATGTATTATTTAATAATATTTAGAAATCACAAATGAATTCATCCGATTTATTTAAACAACTAAATGTTCAGTTTGAGAAAATGAGGCATGAGAAATCTGTTGTGAATGAAAAAATAAGGAGCTGGTCTGAAGAAATAAAAAAATCAAACCTTTCAAAAAATGATAAAGCAAAGAAGAAAAAAGAACTTATTGATTTAGGTTTTTTCCTGTATAAATATGATAGTAAAATAAATATTAGTGATGGAAATCGAGAATGTCCTGGTTTTATTTTGGAAAAAAATAATGAAAATATAGGAATTGAACTTACTGATTTAATTATTGATCAATTTGCAAAAAAAACCGAAGGTACCATTCAAAAGATTTTTGACAAAGTTCGAAATCAACTTAATAATTTTAAAAAAGACTATAATGCATTTTATGATATTAGATTTAAAAGAGGTATTATACTGAGAAATAATTCTGCTTCAATAACTCAAGAAATAATTGACATTATCTGTTTTGGAAAAAAAGATAATGAATTCATTAAATTTAGTAAATCACCTCGATGCAAGCATACGAGGCATTCAGAGGAATATGAT
>CAZECB010000141.1:0-6212 GCA_964510745.1 uncultured Flavobacteriaceae bacterium
CAAACATTCTTGTACTTTTTAATTAACTTTCTGAAAACGCCATTCCAGAAAAGGGGTTAGTTAGTTATTCTAGTCCTATAATTTATTGATTAAAATCAACAAATCATAATATTAGTTCAATAATTAATTTTAAAAGATGATTTGAATTAGATCTTAAAAATCTAAATCCATATTGTATTTATCCTCGTCTACTTCTTTATTTAAGACCCCTGCTTTTTGGTAATCACCAACTCTTTTTTCAAAGAAGTTTGTTTTACCTTGAAGTGATATCATATCCATAAAGTCAAAAGGATTAGCTGTGTTATATACTTTTTCGCAACCTAAATCTACAAGAAGTCCATCTGTTACAAACTCTAAATATTGAGACATTAAATTGGCATTCATACCAATTAAACTGGCAGGAAGTGATTCTGTAATAAATTCTCTTTCAATATTTAAAGCATCTACAATAATTTCTTTAATACGCTCTTTAGGCACTTTGTTGACTAAATGCTTCTCATGTAAATGTACAGCAAAATCACAGTGCATACCTTCATCCCTAGAAATCAACTCATTTGAGAAAGTTAATCCTGGCATTAAACCACGTTTTTTAAGCCAGAATATAGAGCAGAATGATCCTGAAAAGAAAATACCTTCAACTGCTGCAAATGCGATTAAACGTTCTGCAAAACTTGGAGACTCAATCCATTTTAATGCCCAATCTGCTTTTTTCTTGATTGCAGGAAATGTTTCAATAGCATTAAAAAGATTGGCTTTTTCTTTTTCGTCTTTTACATAAGTATCAATTAGTAACGAGTAGGTTTCGCTATGAATGTTTTCCATCATTATTTGGAAACCATAGAAGAATTTCGCTTCACTATATTGTACTTCATTTACAAAATTTTCTGCTAAATTTTCATTAACAATACCATCACTGGCTGCAAAAAATGCTAATACATGTTTTATAAAATAACGCTCGTCATCATTTAATTTTGAAGTCCAATCTGTAAGATCTTGATGTAAGTCAATTTCTTCAGCAGTCCACATGCTAGCTTCAGATTTTTTATACCATTCCCATAAATCATGGTGTTGAATTGGAAATATGACAAATCGATCTTTATTTTCTTGTAAAATTGGTTCTACTTGTTGTGACATGAGCGCATTTTTATAAAATTATTTTTTGCTTCGATTTAGGACTAACAAAGATTCAAAAATGTATGAGATGTTTTACGTATTTTAACAAAACCTTTTCAACAAGTTTTTAACAATACTGTAGTTGTTTTAAAAATTAAAGATTTGTTAAAATAATTTATAATTATTTTATAATCAATTAATTAAAAAAACATTGTTTAATCTTTTTTTGTAGGTTTTTGCTTATTAAATATGAGGTTAATAAGTGTAGAAATCAATGTTTTCTATTAAATAAAAGTACATTGATTAGATAGACAAAAATATATAATTTATAACTGCCAATTATAAGGATTTTTAATAATGTTATAGTTTTTATATTTTGAATTATTCAAGTAAATGTCTTTAAAATCATCTTGATACCAAATAAAAATTTCAGAACATTTAATAGTTTTCTTTTTATGATTTACAAGAAACTCATGTTCTGCAAACACAGATTCTGCTATTTTAAGCTCATCTTCAATAGCTGCCAATGAATAGTTTGCTATTGCAGGACAGGATGCTGCACCACAATTTAATGCAAAATGAATTCTGTAATCTAGTATATTAACTTGAAATTGAAGTTTTTCATCATTAATAGCTAAATGTAATCGTGCATTTTTACGGAGTAACCCATGCTCAATATCATCTAATGAAAAATTAATATTTCCTACATTTATAAAAAGATCTTTAAAAAAGTGAGGTTGCTCCTTCATATTACTTTTAAGTCTTTGTTTAATAATAGAATAGTTTGTAAACCCATTGTATATATTAATCCAAAAGGCTTTTTTCTCTTGATCTGTAGTTAATAATTGAAGATTTATTTTTTGAAAATCTTTAAAAAAATGATCAAATGTTTCAATAGCTATATTATCATCATGAATATAATCAAGCTTTGCTATTTTGAGCTGTTTTGAAAACTCTTGAGATAATTCAAATACATTCATAGTAATTATGATTTGTTTTTCAACATCTCGACTGCTACTTTTTCTAATTCAGCATACCAGTCTTCCCCATACTTTCTAATTAATGCTTCTTTTACAAATTTATAAACTGGAACTTGCAGTTCTTTCCCTAAAGTACAAGCATCATCGCAAATTTCCCATTGATCATAATTTACTGCAGAAAATTCACTATAATCTCTAGTTCTGATAGGATATAAATGGCATGACACTGGTTTTTTCCAATTGACTTCACCTTGGTTATAGGCTTCTTCAATAGCGCAAAGTGCTGTTTTATTTTCATCAAAAATAACATAAGCACAATCTGCTCTATTAATTAAAGGAGTTTCAAGTTCACCAAAATCATTAGTCACAGAAGTACCTTGGTTTTCAATAACATCAATTCCTTCTTGCCTTAAAAAAGGTTTTATTTTAGGATAAATATCTTTTAAAATGTCAACTTCATCTTTTTCAAGAGGTGCTCCTGCATCTCCATCTATACAACAAGCACCTTTACAAGCACTTAAATTACAGACAAAATCCTTTTTAATAATATCTTCTGAAACGATTGTTTTTCCTAGTTGAAACATACTACAAAGATAGGATTTATAGTCATTGAAAATCCAAAATTTACTTAACTTACAATAAAAATGCATTGCTTATTAGCTTTAAATACCGACCTTTGCAGTACTAATCAACATTAAAAACACGTGCAATTAAATTTTAAAGAAATCTTTACAGCGTTTATGATTTTGTTTGCTGTAATTGATATTGTTGGGAACATTCCTATAATTATAGATTTACGAAAAAAAGCAGGTCATATACAAAGTGAAAAAGCATCTATTATTGCTGGAGTAATTATGATTGTTTTTTTGTTTCTAGGAAACACTATTTTATCTCTTATTGGTATTGACGTCAACTCTTTTGCTGTAGCTGGTGCTTTTATTTTATTTTTTATTGCCTTAGAAATGATATTAGGGATCACTTTATACAAACAGGATGAAGATGATACGGGAATTACTGCTTCTGTATTCCCTTTAGCATTTCCATTAATTGCTGGCCCAGGAAGTTTGACAACATTATTATCTATTCGCGCTGAATATGCTATAGAAAATATTATTATTGCTGTTATTATTAATGTTTTATTTATCTATTTAGTATTAAAAACATCGATCAGAATAGAGCGTTTTATTGGACAAAACGGTATTAAAATTATTAGAAAAGTTTTTGGTGTTATTTTACTAGCTATTGCTGTAAAACTATTTACTACCAACATTAAAGAATTATTGTAACTATGAAAATCTTTACTTATATATTAAGCATTATTGCCATTATATTAGTGATTTATAACATCACACAAATTGATTTTAACGCTCCTTTTCAAGATGAGAGTATCGTAGCTTTAATAACTGTTCTTACTGGCTTATGCACTATTTTATTACTTGCTATTTTACGAGTATCTAAAAAAATTGAAGCGAAAAAGAAAAGAAGGTTTTAATGATTATTCTTCAAAATTATCATTGATAATACTTTTCACTTTATCCAACATCACATCATCGCCATTTACTATTTTGGTATACGCTTTTGAGCCAAACAATTGTTCTGCTAATGTCGCTTTTAAATAGCGTTTTATTTCATTATTGTAGGCCGAAAATGTAATTCTGCCACCTCTAGTATTAATAGAATTTAAATAGGTTTGAAAGCGGATTAAGATATCGTCATTAAACTCAAAGTTATCAATGAAATAATCTTCTTTAACGTTATTGTATAATCCTCTTTTACCGTCTATTTCTTCAAAAATAAAATTATCCATAAAACCCGAAGCTACAATGCCTTCAACCGTATCATTATTTTTCTTCTTATTAATAGGGACAAATACATCTGGAATAATACCACCCCCACCATACACTATTTTCCCTTTAGGTGTAGTAAATTTTAAAGAGTCTGCAATTTCAATTTTATCTGCGTTAGACAATTCTCCATTACCTTTACGTTTATAATAATCTCTATAATAAGCTTTATTATTTCCTTTCTCATAAGAGCGTTGTATAGAGCGCCCTGTTGGGGTATAATATCTAGATACTGTAAGCCTAATAGCACTACCATCACCCAATGCCATTTCACGTTGCACTAACCCTTTACCATAAGAGCGTCTCCCTATAATAGTCCCTTTATCATTATCTTGTAATGCTCCTGCAATAATTTCACTAGCAGATGCTGAGTTTTCATTAATTAATACAAAAATCTCACCTTCTTCAAAATCACCTTTTTTAGTGGCAAAGCTTTTTTCAACATGTCCTTTTTTATTTTTTGTATATAAAATCAGTTTTTTATTTTCTAAAAATTCATCTACAATCTGTTCAGTTACATTTAAAAAGCCTCCTGGATTATCTCTTAAATCTAATACTAATTTTGTTGCACCTCTATTTTGCAATTCATCTAATCCAGTTTTAAATTCTCTATAAGTACTTTCTGCAAAACGGTTTATTTTTATATACCCTAAATTATCAGTAAGCATATAGGCAGCGTCTACACTTTTTAAAGGGACTTCACCTCGTTTTACTCTAAAACTTAAGATATCTGAAACACCTTTTCTAAGTATTTTAAGAGTTACTCTTGATCCTTTGGTGCCTTTTAGTTTTTTGACCACATCAGCAGCAATCAGCCCTTTTCCATAAATAGTATCGTTTTCTGCTATTAAAATACGGTCTCCAGCTTTAATACCTGCTTTTACGGCTGGTCCGCCTTCTAAAGTTCTAATAATAGTTATGGTATCTCTAACTGGAAAAATACTAACACCAATCCCTACAAAATCACCTTTCATACTCTCGGTAACACGTTGCAAATCTTTTTCAGGAATATAGGTTGAATGTGGGTCTAGGTTATCTAAAATCTTATTTACCGTTACATCTACAATACTATCTGTATTGATATCATCTACATATTCGTAATCAATATAATCAATAAGTCTATTAAGCTTGTCTTTTTTAGAATTAGTATTTGATGTAAACAAACCATCTGTACGATCTGAAAAACTTAATTTACTTCCAATAAATATACCTGCTGAAATAGCTGCACCTAATAATAATGGAATATATGTTTTTTTTATCTGCATGAATTAGTTTTCAATATGTATGACCTCTACACCAGCTTTTCTTAAAAATTGTAACCCTGAATCATCTTTATAGGCTTTGCTGTAAACCACACGAATAATTCCTGCTTGAAAAATTAATTTACTGCATTCTTTACAAGGTGATAAGGTAATATACAACGTTGCTTCTTTGCTAGATTGTGTAGATCCTGCTACTTTAGAAATTGCATTAGCTTCTGCATGTAATACGTACCATTTTGTATCACCATTTTCATCTTCACATTCATTTTCAAATCCTGTTGGTGTGCCGTTAAATCCGTCAGAAATAATCATTCTATTTTTAACAATTATAGCTCCAACTTGCTTACGATTACAATAAGATAATTTCCCCCATTCTTTAGCAATTCGCAAATAAGCTTTATCGTATTTAAGTTGTTTTTCTTCAGACATTAATTTTTTTTAATTACCTCATTTTTTTAAAAGTTTGACTCGGTATAAAATAGTATAACGAATATAATGGCTTCGTATTTTAATTACAACCCGATCTTGCTAAAGTTTTAGTGAAAATTTAATTCCCCCTAAGTTAAGAGATCGCTTTGAATAATCATAGGAATAACCAAACCTACAACAATAGAAGAAATTACAATAATCCAATCTCGTTTAGAGAACCTGAAAATAGTTTGCCCTACAAAACCTAAAAATAGTACTACAAATACAATAATAATTTGAGCAATTTCAATGCCTAAAGCAAACTCTATAAGTGTTAATAGTTTATTATCTGTATCGTCTACCAAAATACGAAACTCTCTTGCAAAACCAAGTCCATGAATAAGTCCAAAAAATAATGTTGTAAAAAATAAGATGTTTATTTTTTGATCTTTAGTACGCTTTCCAGAAGTAAATATATTGTACAATGCTGTGATTAATATCGTTATTGGAATTAAAAATTCTACTAATTTTCCATTAACAGACACGATATTATACGCTGCTAATACTAAAGATAAGGTATGTCCAAGAGTAAACATAGACACCAG
>CAZECB010000142.1:0-1174 GCA_964510745.1 uncultured Flavobacteriaceae bacterium
AAATAAATATGCCATATTCTTGTTTAATGTTAGTATTGGAGATTTGACGAAAACGTTGAAGGAAGTTTACACTGCCTTTAGCGTTTTTTTATTCTGAATTTAATTCAAAACCTGTCTTTTAAACAGATACTGAAACAAGTTCAGTACAGGAGATTATAATCAGTCAAATCTACCCTCGATTTCTAAAGCGCAAAAATACATAATTATATTACTTTAAAATAAAATTTATAAAAAGTTTGGATATTAATTTTTTATAATTGAATATTTGCACTTACAAAGTTCAAACACATATTGAATGTTATCAAGAAAGGCAGAGGGACAGACCCAACGAAGCCTTAGCAACCCTTTAACTTGTTAAAGAAGGTGCTAAATTCTACCGATGTTTTAAAAAACAAAAGGATAGATAACCCGTGAAATTACCTTTAAGAATGGTAGTTTACACTTTTCTTATAACATCTCGTATTAAAAATGTTATAGTCTTGAAAAGTGAATTACAATACATACAAATTTTAGATTTCTTAACAGAAAATCAGACTTCTATTTCAGAGCTAATACTCAGTTTTCAATTATTTGGAAAACCTTTAGGAACTGCTCCAATTGTATTAATTAATCATGCCTTAACAGGAAATAGTAATATTTCTGGAGAAAATGGCTGGTGGTCTCAATTAGTAGGAAAAGATAAGGTTGTCGATACTAAACGATATACCATTTTAGTATTTAATATTCCAGGAAATGGATATGATGGAGTCCTCCTCGAAAATTATAAAGATTTTATTGCTAAAGATATCGCAAAGCTTTTTTTAATAGGCCTTGAAAAACTAGATGTAAATCAATTGTTTGCGATTATTGGGAGTTCACTTGGAGGCGGTATTGCATGGGAAATGGCAGTGTTAAACCCTAGTTTGTCAAAACATTTAATTCCTATAGCAACTGATTGGAAATCTACAGATTGGTTAATCGCTAATTGTAGAATTCAAGAACAGTTTTTAGAGAATTCCAAGCACCCAATCCATGATGCACGCATGCATGCCATGTTGTGTTATCGTTCGCCGCAATCATTCAAGCATAAATTTAATCGTACTATCAACAATGAGTTAGATGTATTTAATGTTGAAAGTTGGTTATTACATCACGGTAAAAAATTGCAAGAACGTTTTCAATTATCTGCTTATAA
>CAZECB010000142.1:1184-6210 GCA_964510745.1 uncultured Flavobacteriaceae bacterium
ATCAATTATTAAAAACAATTGATGTTACTAAAAATACAGATAATGTAGAAGAAGTACTAAAAAGAATTAAAGCAAATATTCATTTGATAGCAGTAGATTCAGATACATTTTTTATAGCTGAAGAAAATAAAAATACGTTTAAACTTTTAAAATCATTGAGAGTAAGTGTTAGTTATAGCATCATAGCATCTATCCATGGTCACGATGCATTTTTAATTGAATACGAAAAATTAAATCACATTTTAAAACCAATTTTTAAATCAACAATAACAGAAAATAATGGACAAATTAGTATTGAATAACACAGTAAAAAAAGAGAATACTTCTAAAACAATAAATTTAGCGATTTTTGGCCATGGTTTAGTAGGAGGCACTTTAATTAATCAAATTATTGCTTCAGTAAATACAATTGAGGAGAAACAAGCTAAACGATTTAATATTTTTTGTATAGCCAATTCTAAACAAGTTTTATTAGATAAAAATGGAATTGATGAAAATTGGAAAGAAACAATTACAAATCTTGAAAAAAGTTATACAATTCAAGATGTGATAGACTATGCTAAAACACACGAATTAGATAATTTAATAGCAGTAGATAATACAGCGAGTAAAGAATTTGTCGTCAATTATATACCATTAGTTGAAGCAGGGTTTCATTTAGTATCTTCCAATAAAATAGCAAATACACTAACACTAGATTTTTACAATGATTTAAGAGATAATTTAAAAAAATACCAAAAAGAGTATCTCTATGAAACTAATGTAGGTGCTGGGTTACCATTAATAGATACAATTAAACTGCTCCATCTTTCTGGAGAGAATATTACTAGAATACGAGGCGTTTTTTCAGGATCTTTAAGTTATGTATTTAATAAGTTTTCTGTAGAAAAAAAGCTGTTTTCTGAAGTGCTTCAAGATGCCATTCAAAAAGGATACACAGAGCCTGATCCTAGAGAAGATTTATCAGGAAATGATGTAGCTAGAAAGTTACTCATTTTAGCTAGAGAATTGGAGCTGTATAATGAATTAGGTGATGTTGATATTCAAAATTTAATCCCTGAACATTTAAGAGATATTTCTAAATCAGAATTTTTAGATGCTCTAGAGCAATTAGATGTAGTTTATCAAGAACTAAAGAAGTCTCAAAAACCAGAAGAAGTTTTACGCTATATAGGAGATTTATATGGAGATTTATCTGATAATTACGGAGGGATATTAGATGTGAAGTTAGTGTCAGTTCAAGAAAATTCCCCATTAGGTTCTCTAAAAGGATCAGATTCTATATTTGAAATTTATACAGAATCTTATGGAAAAAATCCATTAATAGTTCAAGGCGCAGGCGCAGGCGCAGATGTCACTGCAAGAGGCGTTTTTGGCGATATATTAAGAGTTACACAAAAAAATAATTAATTATGAGTTATAGATTAGAAACAGAAGCCATTCGTACACAAACAGAGCGTACACAATTTTTAGAACATACGAGTCCATTATATTTATCTTCAAGTTTTGTATTTGAAGATGCTGAGGATATGCGAGCATCTTTTAGTGAAGAAAAAGATAGAAATATTTACAGCCGATTTTCAAATCCTAACACCACAGAGTTTGTTGAGAAACTATGTAAGCTTGAAGGCGCAGAAAGTGGTTATGCTTTTGCTACAGGTATGGCAGCTATATTTTCAACATTTGCAGCATTACTGGATAGTGGTGACCATATTGTATCTGCACGTTCAGTTTTTGGATCAACGCATACTTTGTTTACAAAGTACTTTCCAAAATGGAATATTCAAACAAGTTATTTTAAAGTAGATGATGAAGTTTCTAAAATTGAAACACTCATTACTTCAAGAACAAAAATATTATACGCAGAATCCCCAACAAATCCTGCGGTTGATATTTTAGATTTAGAAACTTTAGGGCAGATTGCAAAAAAACACAACTTAATATTAATTATTGATAATTGTTTTGCAACGCCATACTTGCAACAACCTATAAAATTTGGAGCTGATATTGTAGTACATTCAGCTACAAAATTAATTGATGGACAAGGCCGTGTATTAGGAGGTGTTGCCGTTGGACGAGAAGACTTAATTCGTGATATTTATTTATTTTCAAGAAACACAGGACCTGCTTTATCACCATTTAATGCCTGGATATTATCTAAAAGTTTAGAGACATTACATGTAAGAGTAGACATGCATTGTGAAAATGCACTTAAAGTAGCTGAGTTTTTAGAAAACCATGAGCAAATCAATTGGGTAAAATATCCATTTTTAAAATCGCATCCACAATATAAAGTGGCAAAAAAGCAAATGAAATTAGGAGGTAATATTATTGCTTTTGAGATTAAAGGAGGTATTGAATCTGGGCGTAAATTTTTAAACGCTATACAATTATGCTCACTATCTGCAAATTTGGGAGATACCAGAAGTATTGTAACGCATCCAGCATCAACAACACATAGCAAACTCTCTAAGGAAGATCGTTTAGAAGTAAGTATTACAGATGGTTTAGTAAGAGTGTCTATTGGTTTGGAGCATCCAGAAGATATTATTAATGATTTAAATCAAGCATTAATTGTAAGTAGTAAATAAGTATCTTAGCACTATGCTTTCTAAGAAAACAAAATATGGTTTAAAAGCGCTTGCACATATAGCAAAAAGTGAATGTGAAACTCCGGTAGCTATAGGTACAATTGCTAAAAGCGAAAATATACCTCAAAAATTTTTAGAAAGCATACTACTCACATTACGTAAATCAGGGTTTTTAGGATCAAAAAAAGGAAAGTTAGGAGGATACTATTTAATTAAATTACCTTCAGAGATTTTAATGTCAGATGTCATGCGTGTCTTAGAAGGTCCTATAGCTATGGTGCCTTGTGTAAGCTTAAATTTTTATGAAAAATGTGATGATTGCCCTGATGAAAATGCGTGTAGTGTTCACAAATTAATGATTCAAGTACGGGATAATACATTGAATGTATTCCGAAATACAACACTTGAAGACCTTGCCTTAAAAAGTAAATCATAAAAAACCTTAAAAATTAATATCAATATTAATTTTAGTTTTATATTTGCAATCCCTAGTATTCCGATAGGAATTATATATTTACAATTATGATAGGACAAATATTAACAACTTCTAAAACAAAAGAAGTTTCTACATACGAAAAGGATAAGGTTTCAGAAAAACCAATTAGAAGCTTGGTGAAATCTATAAGCTGGAGAATTGTAGGGACCATTGATACCATTTTAATCTCTTGGATTATTACTGGTAAGTTGGATATGGCATTTACAATAGGATCTATAGAACTAGTTACCAAGATGGTCTTGTACTTTTTTCATGAACGTATTTGGAACACTATAAAATGGGGAAAATAAGCATATGAACAGTAAAGACGTACAAATATTAAATCAAAAATATAAAGGAGCGAGTCCAAGAGAAATTGTTGAAATAGCACTTTCTTTAGACTCTAAGATCGTTGTTACAACTAATTTTAGACCCTATGAAGCTGCAATTTTACATGCAGTTAGTGATGTGAAATCAGATGTTTTAGTAATTTGGTGTGATACAGGATATAATACAAGACAGACATATCAACATGCCAATGAGGTTATTTCTAGTTTAAAATTGAATGTATCTTTGTATGTGCCAAAACAAACATCAGCACATCGTGATATAGTTATGGGAATTCCAGGTATAGATGACCCTATGCATAAGGAGTTTTCTGAGCAAGTAAAGTTAGAACCTTTTAGAAGAGCGATGACTGAGCATCAACCAAAAGTATGGTTTACTAACTTACGAAAAGGACAAACTGCATTTAGAGATAGTATTGATATTTTTAGTTTAGGATCTGATGGGGTTTTAAAAGTGAGTCCGTTTTATAATTGGTCAGATACTGAATTAGATACGTATTTAAAAAAACATAACTTACCAAATGAGTTTAAATATTTTGACCCAACAAAAGTATTAGATAATAGAGAATGCGGTATACACGCATAAAGAAATAAAACAATGAACACATCTACAGCACATATAAATCCGTTAGAAAACGAGAGTATTTATATCTTTAGAGAAGTAGCAGCACAGTTTGAAAAACCAGTATTGTTATTCTCAGGAGGTAAAGATTCCATTACATTAGTGCGTTTAGCACAAAAAGCGTTTTTCCCAGCAAAAATACCATTCCCTTTAATGCATATAGATACAGGTCATAATTTTCCTGAAACGATTGAGTTTAGAGATCGATTGGTAAAAGAATTAGGGTTAGAATTAATTGTACGTAACGTACAAGATTCCATAGATGCTGGAAAAGTAAAAGAAGAATCAGGAAAATATTCAAGCCGAAATTCATTACAAACTACCACCCTTTTAGATGCTATTGAAGAATTTAAATTTGATGCTTGTATTGGTGGCGCACGTCGTGATGAAGAAAAAGCAAGAGCTAAAGAGCGTATTTTTTCTGTACGTGATGATTTTGGGCAATGGGATGAAAAAAATCAACGACCAGAATTGTTTGATATGCTAAACGGCCAAATTGAGCTAGGTCAAAATGTACGTGTGTTCCCTATTTCAAACTGGACGGAGCTAGATGTTTGGTCTTATATTCAAAAAGAAAATATAGAAATACCATCCATTTATTTTGCACATACTAGAGCCACTTTTTTAAGAGATGGTTTAATTTGGTCTGCAGATGATGATGTGGTGTATAGAGAAGAAAATGAAGAAGTTGTTGACCGTTTAGTGCGTTTCAGAACTGTAGGTGATATGAGTTGTACAGCAGCAGTGCTATCTGATGCTGTAGATATTGCAACTGTAGTACAAGAAATTAGAGATTCTAGTATTTCTGAGCGTGGTGCACGTATTGATGATAAACGTTCTGAAGCCGCAATGGAAAAACGTAAACAACAAGGATACTTTTAAATAGTTGTAGGTTGTTAGTTTTTAGTGAATAGCTATCAACAAACAACCGTCAACAAACAATAATATATTAAATGGAAGTTTTAAAAATAGCAACTGCGGGAAGTGTAGA
>CAZECB010000143.1:0-6206 GCA_964510745.1 uncultured Flavobacteriaceae bacterium
TTACTTAACTTCTTTTTACCCGTCATCCCTAAAGGATAAAAATAGTCTCCTTCTCTCCACTTACGAAGTGTTAATGGTAAACTTATTGTATCTTTATCAATAAATACAGTATTTGTTTTAAAATTCTCTATATCAGTAACATAATAAAAATTAAATATTCCTATTGGGGTTGTTATAGGGTTATTAAAATTATCAATAAAGATCGATTTTAAACTCTTATCAGAATTGATTTCAGACAAAATTAATACTTCACGATTCTTAAGTAAACGATGTGTATTTGAAAGTATTTGTTTTCCTGATTGCGCTTGTAATAATTGATACACATCATCCCACTCTGCAAAATTATAAGTTTTTAATAATTCATAGAGATACGTTTTCGGGTTACTTAAGGTTTCAATGCTTGCAATATTAAAGTGAATCTCATCACTAGAAATTTTATCAATTACTTCATTTGAAACAGCATCTATTCTATCTTCAATAATCTCATTTGAAGCTTTTAAATGTTTTTGTGTTTTATTAAAACTCTGAAGGAATTGAGGATTAATTCCTTTTAAAATTGGAATAACCTCATGACGTAGCTTATTTCTTAAATATTTAGTTGAAGCATTACTACTATCCTCTCTATAAATTAGCTTATTAATAACTGAATAATCTTCAATCTCTTTTCTTGAAAATAATAATAAGGGGCGTGCAATATTGTTATTGATTTCTGGAATACCCGTGAGCCCTTCAAGTCCTGTTCCACGAGATAAGTTAATTAAAAAAGTCTCTAAATTATCATCAGCGTGATGTGCCGTTAAAATATAATCAAAATGGAGTTGCTCAGCTAATTCATTAAACCAACTATAACGCAACTCACGAGCCGCCATTTGAGTTGACAGCTTATTGTTTTTAGCATAATCTTCAGTATCAAAACTTTGAGTAAACACTTCAATATTCAACTCTTCTGCCAATTGTATAACAAATGTTTCATCGTCATTACTCTCTTCTCCTCTTAAATTAAAGTTACAATGTGCTAATGTGGTATCCAATTTTAATTGGTAACATAAATGAGTTAATACAACACTGTCCATTCCTCCGGAAATAGCAATAAGGAGTTTACTTTTTTTTAGAAAAGAAAGGTTAGCATCGATATGACTTTTAAATTGTTGAAGCAAAACTGTTGATACGCTTATTTGTTTAACTGACTAATTTACAATTTTGGGGTTTGCTTTTTGGATATTTGAAGTTTTTCCCTCTAATACCTCTCGCATTGCTTTAGCTTTAATTAGGCATTCTTCATATTCTTTTAGTGGGTCGCTTTTTGCTGTTATAGCTCCACCTACAGAATAGGACACATATTGCTTAGTTTCATTATATAATATACTACGGATAATCACATTAAAATCAAAATCATTATTTGGTGAGAAATAGCCTACTGCACCAGAATACAAGCCCCGTTTGGTTTCTTCTAAAGCTTCAATAATTTTCATTGCAGAAATTTTAGGTGCTCCCGTCATACTCCCCATAGGGAAAGTAGTTTTTATAATATCTACAGGGTGTGTATCTTTACTTACTATAGAAGTTACTGTTGATACCATTTGATGTACTTGTTCAAAGGTATACACTTTGCACAACTCTTCAATTGTAACACTTCCTTTAATTGCTGTTTGAGACAAATCATTACGTACCAAATCTACTATCATAATATTCTCACTACGCTCTTTTTCGTTTTGAAGTAGTTCTAGTTTGAGCTGCTTATCTTCTTTTAAAATATTAGAGCGTTTTGCTGTTCCTTTTATAGGTTGAGACGTTATTTTAAGCTTTTCTTTTTTTATATAACGCTCTGGAGAAGCTGATAACACATATTTATCCTTTATTTTAAAGTACGTTGCAAATGGTGCTTTTGAAATTTGATTTAGCTTGTTATAAATAAATAATGGATTGATTTGCGTATTTTCAGCATAAAACTCTTGGCAAAAATTAGCTTCATAAATATCTCCTCTATGAATATGTTTCAAAGTTTTATTAACTTTTTTAAAATATTCATCTTTATGAATTCTTAATTTTATTTTAATATCAGTATGTAAATTGCTTTGTTTACGTTCTTTATATTGACGTATGGTATTTAAATCAGTTTTAAGGTCAATTTCAACCTCCTTTATGTATTGTATTTCTAATTGGTTCTCTTTAAACAAAAAAAGTTTTTTAGGTTGAAAAAAATATAAATCTGGGAAGTTTAAGTCATCAAAATTATCAGACTTTAACGCCTCTATATCATTTTTCAAGTCATAAGCCAAATAGCCAAAAATCCAATCGTTGATTTTAGATTGATATGTTTTTAATTTATCAAATGCACCTATAACACTAGATTCTAAAAATGAAGCTACATCTACTGCTAAAATAGCATCATAAGTTGATACAACAGTATTATAGTGATTAGAATCTAACCAAACTACTTCATTGTATTGTTGTGCCCAAAACAATATATTTTGTTTAAATTGTTCAGGATCTTTAAGTGTTATTGTAGTTTTAGTTCGCAATAAAATATTAAATCGGTTAGCTGCTGTAAAGTTAATGAGATAAGAATAATAAATCACAACTTATTAGAGAATACATTACCTTTGTGGTTTAAATTTTTGATGTGACTTTTCAAGACCTGAATTTAACGACTCCTCTACTTAATGCTATTGATGATTTAGGTTTTGTAACCCCTACTCCTATTCAAGAACAATCATTTAGTATTATTGGCTCTGGAAAAGATGTGGTAGGCATTGCACAAACGGGTACTGGTAAAACATTTGCTTATAGTTTGCCTATTTTAAGAAATTTACCGTATTCGCAACAAGAAAACCCTAGGGTTTTAATGCTAGTACCTACAAGAGAACTTGTGGTACAAGTAGTTGAAGAAATTGAAAAACTAGCTAAATATATAAATGTAAGAGTTTTAGGGGTGTATGGCGGTACAAATATTAATACTCAAAAACGTGAGATCGCTGAAGGTCTAGATATTTTAGTCGCTACACCTGGGCGATTGTATGATTTAGCGGTAAGTCGTGTATTAAAATTAAAATCGATTCAAAAATTAGTTATTGATGAAGTTGATGTTATGCTAGATTTAGGATTTAGACATCAGCTCATTAATATTTTTGATATTTTACCTGAACGTAGGCAAAACATTATGTTCTCTGCAACGATGACTAAAGATGTTAATGCTATCATTGATACATTTTTCATTAATCCAAAACGAGTATCTATAGCAGTGTCTGGAACTCCTTTAGATAATATTGAACAACGCCGTTATAACGTTCCTAATTTTTACACCAAAGTTAATTTGCTAACTCATTTACTCCAAGATGAAGATACTTATTCTAAAGTTTTGATTTTTGTAGCTTATAAGCGAATGGCAGATCGGTTATTTGAACAATTAGAAGAATTATTTCATGACGAAAGTTGTGTCATTCATTCTAATAAAACACAAAACTACAGGTTGAGAAGTATTAAGCAATTTGAAGACGGTGAAAATCGAATTTTAGTGGCTACAGATGTCATGGCGCGTGGTCTAGATATTGATAATGTATCGCATGTGATTAATTTTGACACACCAGATTATCCTGAAAATTATATTCACAGAATTGGTAGAACAGGCCGTGCTGAAAAAGAAGGACAATCATTAGTATTTTCTACTGAAAAAGAACAAATATACATTGAAAATATTCAGGAGTTAATGCAACTTCAAATTCCTATATTAGAGGTTCCTGAATTTGTTGAGATCTCCACCGATTTAATTGAAGAGGAACGTCCGCAATTAAAAGAACCTCATAATCCTCATAAAAGAAGAACAGACGACAATGCTCCTGGAGCTGCATTTCATGAAAAATCTGAAAAGAATCAGAAAGAAAATTTAGGAGGATCTTATAAATTTAAAATCGCAAAAAAATACAAGAAACCAAAAACACGAGGCGATAAAAATTATAATCAGCGGAATAAGAAGAGGAAGTAATCATTAATTTATTACTGTGCGTACACATTTACAATGAAATAGAATTAGATTAATCAAGGTGTTAAATGATTTATTATAGTTTTTAACTATTGCTTTTCTACAAACTCTTTAAACTGTCTTAACCATTTTTCAGCAGGTTTTTTATACACACTAGGAAACAAAATAGCAATTAACCTAGGCATTATCCAATTGATACGTGTATATTCATATTCGTATTCATAACGTGTTTGGTTATTATTAAGTGAAGAGAAAACACATTTCATTGTGTTGTCCATATGTTTATGGTGATAGCTTGCTTCAAAAGTATACGGCAAGTCATTTTTGGTAATGGTCTCTATAAGTTCCATTTTATGCTTTCCATGTTTGTAATATAGTTTAGACACAGCTTCTACTTCTCCTATATCTCCACTTATTAATTCTTTTTTAACAAATCCGTCTTGATATTCTTTTAGATATTCTGGATTTGCAAAAATTTCAGTTACTTTTTCCAATGTTTGATTAATGTCTATATATCCTTTGTGTTTCATTTGTTAGAAATAGATTCAAAATTTCAAAGGCGTTTGTTTTTCAAAATCTTCTTTATCTATAGCATCTCCGTTAATAATTGTCGTGTCCCAATCTTGAGTGATTTTCCAAATTCCATTTAGTTTTTTCAAAACAATATGAAATTGTCCATAGCTATCATTCACATTACCATTAACAGTAGCTCTAATTCTATAAAACCCTACTTCGTAAGATGTAGTTTCATTCGTCTTTCTATCATCAAACCAAAAATCTAATTGCATAGAAACGCCTCCTTTTTCGGAAGCTTTAAAAGCTTCTATATTATTTGATTTATATGCTTCATTTGTGTCTATTCCTTCTGGAGTGGCGCGTAATGTTTTATCTGCATATATAGCATTCAAAGCTTTAGCATCTAATGTTTCAAATGCTTTTTGAAAAGGTTTCCAGACGGTTTGATCAATGTCTTTTTGAATTGCTATAATATTTGTTTGAGCTTTTGTATTTTGATTTAAAAAAATCACAAATACTATATATAATATATACTTCATTTATAAAACGTTTTAATTCAGTTTGATAAAAATATGTAATTAAGCATGATTTTCAATCTCCAGCTATAGGTGATCCAAAAATACCAACTCCTAGCTCTATCCATAATAATAGAATTAATATAATTATAATCAAGGTGATGATCGTTTTACGTTTTTTATTTTTAATCACCACTTTTCGTTTTTTAAAGTAATTCAGAAAATATTACATTAAATATCATTAGTTACTCTAAATGTATACGTAGAAATAAGGTCCTTAGCAATATAAAAATGAACATCATAAAATCCAGGTTTCCCAAATTGATATTCTAAAGTCAACATATTATTATCATCTAATTGTATTTTAGGGGTTACTCTTTTATCGCTAGAACCACTATCAATTTGAAAGCTTATTTGATTTTTATCAATGGGTTGAAGAAGTTGATACTTAAAAGTTACTTTTTCATTTTCACTTATAATATTATGCATTTTTTGAGGCTCATTATGGAGTAATAATCTATTGTACGCATTACCATAAATTACAGGAGCATCTAGAAATGCTTCAAAAGAAGGCATTTCATTTTCGTTAATAAACATCCATTCCCTATCAGTAGGGTAATGGTTTTTAACAAAGAGTTTTGGGTGTGCCAAAAAATATCCATCATTGTACTCAAACTTAAATTTTCCTCTGTCTGGATCTATTATTCCGCTAGCCCAAGTAGGGTCACTTAAATACCATTTATTATTTAATTTAACAGCATTCCATGAATGATTTGGTGTATCAAGCGTTTCAATATCTGTAGTACTAATTCTTCCAAAGCCATTTACAATCTGACAGTTTAAATTTGCTAATTTCGAGAGTTCTCGAACCATGTAAGCATAACCTGTGCAAATAGTTTTTTTTCGTTTTAAAAGTTTTTTGAATAGCTTTTTTTTAAAACGTTCATTCCAATACTCAAGTTTGAGGCTATCTTCTTTAAAACGCCGTGTCTTCTTTCTATGTTTTATGAAAAAATCGTAATCACTAGCAATATTAGCACAAACCCACATGTGTATAGATCTAAATTTTTCTACATCTGTAGTTAATTTTGAAGTTAATTTGTAAGCCAATCCTGGTAAATCACTAAGCCCTTCATTTTTGTATCCAAGTGCTATATTATCTGCTTTTTGAAAATCAATATGATCAAAATCAGATA
>CAZECB010000144.1:0-6068 GCA_964510745.1 uncultured Flavobacteriaceae bacterium
TTACTAATTTTGAACTGCTTGTTTTTATCTGAAAAAGTTTAAATCACTTCATTATATAAAAAGATGATTTATTTCTTCTTTTTCACTCTGGTAGAGTGCCTGGATTTTATAGTTTTATGGCTTTAGACCACAAAAAAGGTGATGGTTTTGTTATGCTTGTAAATTCTGATGGCGTAGATGATTTTTTTAGAGAAGTGCTTTACGCTATAGCAGATGTATATGGTTTCAATATTTGGGATCCTAAAGAAATTACTAGAATCTCTATTGACTTAAACGATTATCAAAATTACATTGGACGCTACAGAGAAGATGACGAAGAAGAAGATTATTTTATAGATGTTATCATAAAAGATGACCAACTCTATTATCAGGAAATTGATGGTGAAGATATTTATGAATTTCCCTTGATTCCAATTTCAAAACATGTATTTATAGATGGTATTGATGGTAATAAAATTGAATTTAAAACTGATGGTGATAAGGTCTTAGGAGCGATGTATGATAATGAGTACAGCTACACTAAAATTTAAACTAATTTTCTTCTAAAATCTAATTTATAAATAGACCCATACAAACAAGGCTTTTTGAATAAAATCAAAAAGCCTTGTTTGTATATGTTATTAATTAAACTTATTAGCGACATATAATATTGTATAAAAATTAAAATTGTTTTTACTCAATGTATCAATAGTTTTAAATACATCTTATCTAAGTTTTATGATTATTTTAATTTTTTTATTCTAATTTTTTTATGAAAAAAACTTAATTTTAAACAAATTTTAAGACACCCTTAATGTAATTTATTAGATTTATCTAAGACTGAAGTGCCTAATGTTTAAGATATCATTTAATCAAAATCAACTTAAAACTAACCATTTTGATGAAAAAAGACACTTTAAAACTGTACAGTCAGGCTAATTTCGAGACCACAAACGGCAACTTCAACATGGCAACATTCACTACTCATAGTGATGATCTAATGCCACATATTGCACTATTTACTGATAAAGCACAATGGAATGATATAATAAATGTTAGAATTCATTCGGAATGTATGACAGGCGACCTCTTTGGGTCTAAACGTTGTGAATGCGGTGATCAATTACAATATTCATTACAATATTTACAAGAACACTCTGGCATTTTAATTTATTTGAGGCAAGAAGGAAGAGGAATAGGCATTATAAATAAATTAAAAGCGTATCGTCTTCAGGATAAGGGTTATGATACAGCTGAGGCCAATCATATTTTAGGTTTTGGCGATGATTTAAGAGAATATGACGACGTCATTGACATATTGAATTATTTTGATGTTAAGAAGATTAATCTACTAACTAATAATCCTGATAAGCTTAACTTTTTTAATGACACAAATATTGAAGTTGTAGACCGTATTCCTGTAGAGCTATCACCTAACGAAACTAACTATGGCTATTTAAAAACGAAGAAAGACTATTTTGGGCACATGCTAACTAAACTGTAAGACATTTAGCCATGAAAGTTAATGAACAGTTATGGGAGTTGTTGTTGCTTCAAAAAAATCATGATCTAAATGATACCTGTCTAGGTTGGGGTTATGATGGCACATCTATATCTGAAATAAATGACAGAAATTCTGAAAAGATATCTTCATATATTGCTTTACTCCTAAAATCTGATTGTGCTAACATTGAACAACTTACTAAGACTTTTACCCAAAAAATAATTCCCTATAATCACGTTTTATTTTTTGTTGACCCAAAAATTAAAACAGAAGATTTAAATACACTACAAAATTATTGGCCATTGAGTGTATTAAATCAATTGCTGCCAAATGTTGATTTACCTTATGTGTTTATACATTCTGCAACAACATTAGATGGTTATTTAGCTACTGAATCGGGAGATTCTAAATGGATTGGAAACGAAGATAATCTTATTCATGCGCATCGTCTACGTGCACTTTTTAATGCTGTTTTAGTTGGTAATAATACCGTTACAAATGATAATCCTTCATTAACCGTAAGACATGTATCTGGTAAAAACCCTATACGCTTAGTATTATCTAATAACTGTGCTAACCTTTCTGCCCTTGGAGAAAGTTGTAAAAATGACACTATTCTACTACGCCATGCAGATTTTAAAGATCAGACAAATTCAGACCACTTTAATAAGGTTATCTTTTTTGAGGGTAATACAAAGGAAAATACTATAAAGAACTTACTCAGTAAATGCAAAAACGAAGGTGTTAATTCTATACTTGTTGAAGGTGGTGGTTTAACTATCAGTAATTTTATAGAAACAGGAAATGTTGATACAATTCAATTTCATATTTCACCTATATTATTTGGAAGTGGTATAAAAGCTGTGAAATTACCTCATATAAATTCTGTTGAAGAGGCATTAAGACTTAAAAATATGCTTGTGAGCTCAGTCGGAAATTCATTTATGATAACAGCTAACTTAAAATGATACATTCACTCTGGCATAACATATCAAATACTGAGATTAGGGAAATCCCAGAACCTGTTAACATAAATACAAACCAATGTTGTATTTTCAGTAAATACTCAATGATAAGTACAGGTACTGAAAAATTGGTTATCACCAAGAACATTCCTAAAACTATTCAAGAAGATATGAAAGTGCCTTATCAAAAAGGCGATTTTAATTTACCCATTTCATATGGTTATGCTTTGTCTGGCACTCTGGAAAATGGTACTAAAGTGCATCTTATGCACCCACATCAAAATAAATGCATTGTAGATAAAACTTCTGTTTTTGATGCCTGCCAAGAACTTCCGCAACAAAGAATACCTCTTATAAGTAATATAGAAACTGTGATTAATGCGATTTGGGATAGTGAGATCAATGAAAATTCTAAAGCTGTAGTTTGTGGATTTGGGAATATTGGGTCCTTATTAGCTGTAACATTAAAATATCATTACAACATCGATGTAAAAATTATAGAGCATAATGTATGGAAGCAAAAAAAGGCTATTGAATTTGGGTTTGAAATCTATGACGAAGAACAAACATTTAATATGGCCTTTAATACCACAGCAAATGAAAATGTATTACAATACTGTATAGATCATATAGATGAAGAAGGAAAAATAATTGAATTAAGTTGGTATGGCAAAGCGACAACAACATTACAACTTGGCGCAAAATTTCATAAAAATAGATTACAGTTAATCGCTAGTCAAGTCTCTAAAATACCGCTTAAAATGCGTCAAGAGTTTGATTATTATAAACGAAAAGTATTAGCTGTATCCATCTTAAAAAACAACATCTTCGATAAATTAATAACCCATATTATTCCATTTAGTGAAGCGCCTATATTCTTTGATAGTTTGCGTAAAAATAAAATACCTGATGGATTAATTTATTTAATCAAATATTAAAATGTACGCTGTAAAAGTTAGAAATTCTATTATGATAGCCCATTCGTTACCACATCCTTTTTTTGGCCCTGCACAACATATGCACGGCGCAACTTATGTGGTTGATGTTTCTTTTTCTTCAGAAAATTTAGACCCACATAATGTTGTTATAGATATAGGAAAAGCTAAGACTATAACTAAAACCATATTAGATGATTTAAACTATAAAAATCTTGACGACTTAGCGCAGTTTAAGGGACACTTGACCACCACAGAATTTATGGCCAAATATATTCATGGTAAAATCAAAGAAGCTTCTCATACTTTTTTTAATGGTAAAATAAGTGTCTGCTTGGGCGAAACTCATGATGCTTGGGCAAGTTACTCAGAGTAGTAAACAATGGCTAAAACATTTAATACTAAACATATAGAAGATTGGAGTGTTTATAATGCTTTTATATTAACATTTGCAGGATTATCTGCTCTGGTTTTTAAAACATTAGATGGCCTAATCATAACATTTGCCATAACCTGTTCTGCTTTAATCTTTATAAATAAAAAGCAGTTATTTAATAGCAAGCATTTTTTTGGCATCGCCAATACAATTACTCTAGTGAGATTACTCATTATTTTAATTAGCTTTTTAATTATAGATGTAAATAACAACTTATGGTTATTTATTATGTTAACGCTATCAGTAAGTCTAGATTTTTTTGATGGTATCGCAGCACGCCATTTTAATGAAGCATCTTTTTTTGGGCAGTATTTTGATATGGAAGTTGATGCCTTTTATGTTCTCCTGATGTGTTGTTATTTCTTTTTATTCAGTAATATTCCTTTTTGGATTTTAATTCCTGGATTTTTAAGATATCTATTTAGAATATATACCTTCTTTTTCCCAAAAAAAACTTTTATTGAACGTAAAAGAACCTATGCTACTGTTATAGCAGCATCTTTTTTTATTGTGCTTTTATTGGGGTTAATCACTAAAAATAGCATACAATTCTTTATTCTACTTAGCGGTAGTATTGCAATTATGACTTCCTTTTTTATCGGAATTATTGACTATCACAAACAATGAGAGTACAATTTTTAAATACCATTCCTTTAAATAGTATCTCTGGCGGGAATATTTATAATAAAGCTGTAATTGAAGGCTTAAAACACTATAACATTGAAGTAGATTATCATAAGATTCCCTCTGATAAAAATTATGATGCAACTATAGTAGATAGTTTAGCTATGGAAAGTACTAATACAGATCGTATTAATAAAAAGCCCATCATAGCACTTATACATCAAATACCAGGATTAAAAAAACAAACTATAAATTTCTATAAAAATAAGGCGTCTTTTATAGTAACTGGACAGCCAACAAAAGATAAAATCATAAACGAATGGTCTTTAGATGAAGAAAAGGTTAGCATTGTTAGACCTGGAGTGCTAAGTAATTGGAAAGCTAAACAAACCTATAATACCACCCCAAAAGATGTTGTAATAGTTGCGAACTTTGTAAGAGGTAAAGGATTTGAAATGCTTATTGAAATTTTAAACCATCTGACTCATCTTGATCTAAAGTTTAAAATTATTGGTAATAACACATTAGATAAACCTTATTCAAAGTCTATTATAAAAGCGTTACAACAAATTCCTATTGCAGTAGAATTGCATTTTAATCTGGATAGATCGCAAATCTATCAACAACTAATTACATCTGATATTTTCTTAAGTCTTTCTGAATCTGAAACTTTCGGCATAGCTATTTTTGAAGCGTTAAATTTAGGCCTACCTACTATTGCCTATAAAACAGGTGATTTTGATATTTTCAATAATTATCCGAATTATTACACAGTTACAAATTACAATATTAATGCGTTTACAAATATCATTGAAAACTGGTTTAATTCTAAAACGGACTACACTAAATATTGCAGACATCATAATACAGTGAAAAGAAATTGGGATACTGTAAACAATGAGTTTATTAATCATTTAAAAAACAATATTCTCAAATGTTAGATATTCTGATAAACTCATGTATTATTATATTCTATATCTCTTTAGCTATAGAACTTTTTATCTATGATGTTCCTAGTATAGTAGCAACACGAAAAATTCTAAATCCCAATCTGACAGATCCTAAAGGTTTTTCTAAATCAATTCAAAAAGTTTTTAAATGGTCAAAGCTTAAAAAGTTAACTGTTTTTGTATTACCAATGGTGTTTATCTATTTGCTACACCTATATCCTGCTATACTATTTTTTAATAAGTATTATTTTTCAGACGTCTTTTTTTCTAATAATTATAGCCTAGGCTATTTAGGTATCGTATTGGTAATTTTAGGACGAATTATTAGTCATTTATATCTCATTAAAATAAAAAAAATAAAAGAGAAAACTTTCGACAACTTTGTTATAGAAGGCATCTTTAAAATAAGTCGAAATCCGGGACTACTAGGACTGTATATAAGTTTTCTAGGATTTTTAGCAATACAACCTTCTACACCATTTATCCTCTGCTATTTAGTATATATACTTCATATGCATTTTAAAATTTTAATGGAAGAAGATTACTTAAAAAATAAACATTATGAATAAACAGCAAAATCAAGAACAAATAGCCAATTGGTTTAATAATATGTATGCCAAAAGAGGTGAATGGTACCTGAGGCCAAAACATGCCTATTATATATATTTAGAAATT
>CAZECB010000145.1:0-6014 GCA_964510745.1 uncultured Flavobacteriaceae bacterium
AGTACAAAGATAACTTTTTTGTAAGCATATTTTATTTAATGTTTTGTTATTTTTACCAATATGATAAAGCCTGAATATAAAGTTATAGGAGTGATGTCTGGAACATCTTTAGATGGGTTAGATTTATGCTATGTGCATTTTAATTATAAAAATTCTTGGAGTTATAAAACGATTGTATCTGAAACTATTTCATACTCCAATGAATGGGCTGAAAGATTGAAAGATTCAATCTTTTTAAATAAAGATGCTTTAACACAATTAGATGAAGTTTATACCAAGTACTTAAATAATGCGATTCATACATTTATAAAAAAGAACGCTATTAATGAACTTGATGCTATTTGTTCTCATGGACATACTGTTTTACATGAACCTCATAATGGATTTACTTATCAAATAGGAAATATGTCTCATATTTCAAAAGATTTTGAATGCCCTGTAGTATGTGATTTTCGAGTTGATGATGTGAAATTAGGAGGACAAGGTGCCCCTTTAGTGCCTATAGGTGATGCGTTATTATTTAGTGAGTTTGATATTTGTTTAAATTTAGGAGGGTTTGCTAATATGTCTTTTGAAGATGAATATAAACGAATTGCCTATGATATCTGCCCAGTAAATATTACATTAAATCATTATATGAAGTTACTAGGACTTGATTATGATGATAGAGGTCATATTGCTAAATCAGGAATTATTCATGAAGAATTATTAGCTCAATTAAATACATTAGAATTTTATAAACTAACACACCCTAAATCTCTGGGATTAGAGTGGGTGCAATTAAATATATTTCCTTTAATAGATCGTTTTAAATTACCTACTGAAACTATTTTAAGAACTTTAGTAGCTCACTCTGCATTACAGATTGCTACTGAAATAAATAAAGTAACCAATGCTAAAGTGTTAATAACTGGAGGAGGAGCTTACAATACGTTTTTGATAGAACAGATTTTAGAATTAACAAAAAATGAAATTATGATTCCACATCATATGCTTGTAGAGTATAAAGAAGCTATAGTCTTCGGGTTTTTAGGAGTTTTGAAATTAAGAAACGAAGTCAATTGTTTAAGTAGTGTAACTGGTGCAAAACAGGATCATAGTTCTGGACGGATTTATTAATTAAATTTTATATAAATTTAATTGTAAGCATGTTTAGTTTTTTATATTTGTTATGTTTCAAAATTTAAAAATAACTTGATATTAAGTTTTGAAGAATTCTTATTAGATAATAAAATAATTTTTTAGTAAAATAAATGGAAGCAGCAATAATAATAGTATTTGTAATAGGCTATTTAGCAATCACTTTAGAGCATAGTATTAAAATAGATAAATTAATTCCAGCCTTAGTGATGATGGCTATTTCATGGGCATTAATTTCATTAGGAATTGATAATTTTCCGCAATGGTTTGATTCAGCTAATCAAGGTTTAGTTGAAGGGTATGGTGCTATTGAGCATGAAGGCAGATTACATTTATTAGAAGAAACATTGCTACATCACTTAGGAAAAACAGCAGAGATATTAGTATTCCTTTTAGGAGCTATGACTATTGTTGAAATTATAGATTACTTTGATGGATTTTCATCTATAAAGATGATTATTAAAACGAAGAAAAAGACGAGTATATTGTGGATATTTGCATTTTTAGCTTTTGGCCTTTCTGCTATTATAGACAACCTAACTGCGACAATTGTTTTGATTTCTATTTTACAGAAAATAATTAAAGATAGAAGCATTAGAATTTGGTTTGCAGGCCTAATTATTATTTCTGCTAACGCAGGTGGAGCCTTCTCACCAATAGGAGACGTAACCACTACAATGCTTTGGATAGGAGATAAAGTGAGTACAGGTAAATTATTTGGATATTTATTTTTACCATCACTATTATGTATGCTAGTCCCTGTGACTATTGCAACATTTTTGCCAGCTTTTAGAGGTCATATCGAGAATGATGATGTTAGTGAAAAACCAAAAAGTAAATTTAGCACAACGATGCTATTACTAGGTTTAGGGGCTATAGTATCTGTGCCAGTATTTAAAGTCATTACACATTTACCGCCTTATGTAGGCATGATGTTGGCATTAGGTGTTGTTGCCATTTTTGCAGAAGTATATAGTAATTCTAAATTTAGCTTAACAGAGTTTGATGGCGAAGAGAGTGATGCTCATGCAAATCACAGCCCTGTACATCATTCATTATCAAAAATTGAATTGCCTAGTATTTTATTTTTCTTAGGAATTTTAATGGCAGTTGCTGCCTTAGAATCTTTAGGCTTGCTATTTGGATTTGCATCTACATTACAAGAATCAACGCCAATGATAGGAACTGAAATGGCTGGAACACAGGTTTCAGATTTAGTAGTGTTATTATTGGGGGTAGGTTCAGCAGTAATTGACAATGTTCCTTTAGTGGCAGCGAGTTTAGGAATGTTTACTGAAGGATTAGATAATCAACTATGGCACTTTATAGCCTATTCAGCTGGAACAGGTGGAAGTATGCTAATTATTGGTTCTGCTGCAGGTGTGGTTGCCATGGGTATGGAAAAGATAGATTTTTTCTGGTATTTCAAAAAAATATCCTGGTTAGCATTGGTAGGATTTTTAGCTGGAGCAGCAGCATTCCTAGTGACTAGAACATTTTTTTAAATACTTTAATTGAGAATCATCCGTTATTAACAATATCTAACAAAATACAACTATGCCAATTACAATGATTTCTAAAGCTGTTCAAGACGGAACAGAAATACTAACAGATGGAGAAGTTGCTGAAAAAACACTCTCTATTATAGAACTTATTAAAAGTGGAGGATTAGCAGGTCAGATTATAATCTTGCTTCTATTTATTTTATTGATTATTGCGTCCTATATATATTTTGAGCGCTTATTTGCTATTAAAGCGGCGTCTAAAGTAGATACTAATTTTATGAATCAAATAAAAGATCATGTGTCTAATGGAAAAACAGACTCAGCACAAGTATTATGTGCACAGATTAATTCTCCAGTATCGCGATTAATAAGTAAAGGAATCTCTCGAATAGGAAAACCATTAGAAGATATTAATACTGCTATTGAAAATGCAGGTAAACTTGAAGTTTACGGTCTAGAAAAAAATGTGAGTGTTTTAGCTACAATTTCTGGAGCAGCACCTATGATTGGTTTTTTAGGTACGGTAGTAGGAATGATTTTATCCATTTTTGAAATTGCAAATTCAGGAGGGCAAATAGATATTAAATTATTAGCAGACGGACTTTATACAGCTATGACAACTACCGTAGGTGGTTTAATAGTAGGGATTGTTGGGTATATTGCTTATAATCATTTGGTAGGAAGAACAAATAAAGTGATTCATCAAATGGAAGCAAATTCAGTTGAGTTTTTAGATCTTCTTAACGAACCTATCTAGTTTATGGATTTTAAAGGAAGAAATAAAGTCACACCAGAATTTAATATGTCTTCAATGACAGATATTGTATTTCTGTTATTGATCTTTTTTATGTTAGCCTCTACTTTGGTAACTACAAATGCAATAGATATTTTATTACCAAAAGCAAGTGGTAAGACGGAAAATAAAAAATCAGTATCTGTAAGTATTAAAAAAGATTTAACGTATTATATAGATCAAAAACGAGTAGGGATAAGTGTTTTAGAAAGTCAATTGATTAATACCTTATCTAAAGAAAATAATCCAACCATAGTTTTAAGAGCAGAAAAATCTGTCCCGGTAGATAATGTGGTGAAAATTATGGATATAGCTAATCGTAACAAGTTTAAAGTAATCTTAGCAGTAAAACCTAATTAAGATGAAATATTTCAAGACCAAACATGAAAAAGATTCTGCAAGAATTACAACACTAATTGTGTTGATTTTGGTGTTAGTTATTTTTATTGTTGGTCCTAAATATGCAGATCCTCCAGTAGAATATGGTGTTGCTGTTAATTTTGGAAATTCAGATGTAGGTAGTGGTAAGATTCAACCTAAAAAACCAGTAAAGTCAGAACCTCAAAAAATAAATAAACTACCTCAAGAAACAAAAGTTGAAGAGACTCAACCAAAACCTGCTCCTGCAAAAGAAGTAAAAGAAGATGTGTTAACTGCAGATAATTCTGAAGCGATTGCAATTAAAAAGCAACGCGATGCTGAAGAGAAAATTAGATTAGAAGAAGAGGCTAAAGCAAGGGCAAAGGCAGCTGAAGAAAAAGCTGAAGCAGATAGAATAGCAAAAGAGAAAAAAGAAAAGGCTGACAAAAAGAAAAAATTAGACGCTTTAATTGGTGGTATTGGTAAATCTGACGGAAAAGATTCTGGTAGTGAAGGAAATGATAATAAAGCAGGAGATAAAGGACAATTAAATGGTAATCCTTATGCGCCAAGTTATTTTGGACAACCAGGTTCTGGAACTGGTGGTGTTGGTTACGGATTAAATGGTCGCGGAAGACCTACAAAAAGAGTTATTAAACAAGATTGTAACGAAGAAGGACGTGTTGTTGTAAAAATAACGGTGAATAAAAATGGTCAAGTTATAAAAGCAGAACCAGGTGTTAAAGGCACTACTAATAATGCATCTTGTTTATTAGAGCCTGCAAAAAAAACAGCTCTATCTCATAAATGGCCAGCAGACTCAAAAGCCCCTACCCAACAAGTTGGATTTATTGTTATTAATTTTAGTATAAGTCAGTAAATGAATTATTTAGATACTGTAAATTGGATGTTTAACCAATTGCCTATGTATCAAAATAAAGGTAAATCTGCTTATAAAGAAGATTTGAGTAATACATTATTACTTACAAATCACCTCAATCACCCAGAAGACAAGTTTAAATCAATACATGTAGCAGGTACAAACGGAAAAGGATCAACAAGTCATATGCTAGCGTCAGTTTTTCAAGAAGCTGGATATAAGGTTGGATTATACACCTCACCACATTTAAAAGATTTTAGAGAGCGTATTAAAATAAATGGAGCTCCTATTAGCAAGCAGTTTGTTATTGAGTTTGTAAAACGAAATAAATCTTTTTTCGCAGAGAATCAATTGTCATTTTTTGAAATGACCGTTGGTATGGCATTTGATTATTTTGCTGTAAAAAAAGTAGATATTGCTATTATTGAAGTGGGGCTAGGAGGACGTTTAGATTCTACAAATGTAATTACTCCTGAAGTTTCTGTTATTACCAATATAGGGTTAGATCATACTCAGTTTTTAGGACATACATTAGAGTTGGTTGCTAAGGAAAAAGGAGGCATTATAAAACCAAATATTCCGGTAGTTATAGGGGAGTCTCAAACTGAAACAAAATCAATTTTTAAGGAGCTAGCCAAAAAGAATACAGCACCAATACATTTTGCAGATCAATTAATTGATGATTTGCATACTTCAGACTTAAAAGGAAGCTATCAAGTTCATAATATTAAAACCACTTTGCAAACTGTATATGAAGCTAGAAAACGAGGGTTTAATATATTAGATTCCCATATTAAAAAAGGCTTGTTAAATGTTGTGAAAAATACAGGATTATATGGGCGTTGGCAAGTTCTTCAAAGCTATCCTAAAATAATTTGTGATACAGCGCATAATAAGGAAGGATTGAGTTATACGATGCAGCAATTACATGATGAGTCGTTTGATAAACTTCACCTTATTATTGGTATGGTGAATGATAAGGATTTAGATGAGATCATTAATTTGTTTCCTAAAGAAGCCGCTTATTATTTTTGTAAGCCTAATATTCCACGAGGTTTAGATACAGTTGTTTTAAAAAAGAAATTCGAAGCAGCAGGACGAAAAGGAATTATATATGACTCTGTTGTTGAAGCCCTGAAATCAGCTGAAAAATCAGCATCTAAACGAGATGTAATATACGTTGGTGGAAGTACATTTGTAGTGGCTGAAATTATTTAAGAATTTGCATAAAAAATGTTTGGTAGATTAAAAAACTGACTTATATTTGCAGTCCAATTTAGAGGGCGCGTAGCTCAGTTGGTTCAGAGCACTTGGTTTACACCCAAGGGGTCAGGGG
>CAZECB010000146.1:0-6009 GCA_964510745.1 uncultured Flavobacteriaceae bacterium
ATCATCATCATTTAATAACTTTCCTATTGATCCTTCTCCTTTTTCTATAGACGTTAATAGGCTATCAAAATTAGATAATGTAGACTCTAAGCTCTTAACTGTTTCTCCAAGATTAGCCCCTGCTAAAGAATCTGTAATCTTTGATAGATTTGTTGTAATATTTTCAACATTAGTCAATGTTGAATTTAGTTTCTGTTCGTTTTTCTTAATTACTATACTTAAAGACTTAGACGCTTCTTTAAATGAATTTATAGCAGATGGTAATCCAGCAATTGCAGATTTCAGATTACTTTTAGTATCAGCATCTAAAATAGAATTGATATTGGTTAATGTGGTATCAGCACTCACCATAATACCTTGTATCTTTTCTTGTAAAGGTGTTACTGTATCTGAAATTAAATCGGTCAATCCCCCTTTTGTAGTTCCTGTTAAATACCCTTTATTAATTGCAGGATCTGCATTATCAAAAGCTGGTACTATAGCAATAGCCTTACCACCTATAAGTCCGTTATCATACAATTCTGCAGTGCTATTTTTAGAAAATTGAAAGTCATTATCGATAGCTAATTCTACTTTTAGTTTACCAGACCCATCTTCTGCAAACTCTATATTTTGAACTTTACCTACAGTTAAACCATTAATAGTTACAGGTGTTGCAGGTGATACACCTCCTACATTATTATAAACTACATAATACGTTCGTGAAGAATCAAGTAAGTTTTCACCTTTTAAAAAATTATACATATATATTAATAATAGTAATCCTGAAATTACTAATATGGCAGTTCTTACTTCTCTAGAAATTTTCAATACAACTTGGATTTATTTATAAACAAAATTAATAATTAATTTAAAAAGAATCCTTCTAAATTTAGGTGGAGTTTTTAAATCTGATCGAGAGGAATACGTTTACCATCTCTAAAAGCTACTATAAAGCAAGATGCATACCCTTTAGCTACAGCTTCTTCTTTATATTTTATCACTTCTGAGTAGTTAGACGTTTCTCCATAAAAATACTTATACCCATTACCAAAATTAATTCTTTCAATATTACTGAGTCCTTTAAAGTTATAAGCTTTTGTCTCTAATTTTGTTGCACCAGCAGCAATCTGCACTTTATAAGTGACATCTAAAATAGTTGCATTTAATAAATTGTCTTCTGTAGAACTATTATCAATAGTAATTATAGCATCAGAGTTTAGGTTGTTTTTGTATTTTATAACAGCATCGGCAATAGCTAATGCCATTTCTGTTTGTCCCTTTTTAGAGTTTAAATAAGTGCCTTCTTTTTTATGGGATAAAAATCCTGTTTCAACCAATACACTAGGCATATAAGTTTGATGTAACACAATAAAGCCTTCTTGTTTTACCCCTCTACTTTTGCGTTTTATTTTATTTTTAAATCTATCTTGAATATAATTAGCTAATAAGATACTTTGATCTTGGTAATCTTCTAAAGTTAATGCTAACCCAATAATAGACTCAGGAGAATTGGGGTCATAACCTTCATAGTTTTTCTCATAATCCTCTTCTAAAAAAACAACTTCATTTTCTTTTTTTGCAACGTCAATATTAGTTTTACTTCGTTTAGTACCTAATACCCATGTTTCTGTACCATTGGCTTGACTTGTATGACCATTACAATGTACAGAAATAAATAAATCTGCATCTGCTTTATTTGCAATAGCGCCTCGTTTATGTAAGTCAACAAAAATATCTGTTTTACGGGTATATACTACTTTAATATCTTTATGCTTTTCAAGTTCTTTTCCTAGTTTTAAAACAATAGAAAGCGCAATTTCTTTTTCTTTAAACCCATTCCATGTATTACCTGGATCTCCATCACCATGACCTGCATCAAGAACAACTACAAATTTGTTTCCAGGTTGTTGTGAAAACACGTTAAATGTTAATAAAAATACAAGAGATACTAAAAGGAATTTTGTCTTCGTTTGCATAGAAAGTTAACGGCTTAGAAACAGGGTTTATTTTAAATTTTATTTTTTTTGCTTATTAAAAATATTCACAGAAAAATATATGTAACTTTGACAATTCAAAAACTGAGCCATACTTTTACAAAAATACATTTAAAAGCGTTGCGAACAAACATCTGCCATATACTTTTTGCTCTAAGTTTTACAGTGTTTATAAACACTTTTGGATATGCTCAAGATCTCCCTAAAAAAACAACTCCAATAGAAGCAGCAAAAGATTCTACCGTTGTAAAGTCAAATATTGAAATACAACAAGATACCATTAAAACGGATACAATAGCTAAGAAAAAAGGTGCTTTAACTGAGAATGTAAATCACAGTGCTTCAGGATATACCTCTTTAAGAAAAAGTGAAAACAAAACGTATTTATATGATGAAGCAGTCATCACGTATGGAGATTATAAAATTGAAGCTGGAATTATTGTTATCGATCATTCTAAAAATATAGTTTTTGCAGGTAGAATAAAAGATTCAGCTGGAGTATATACTCAAAAACCTATATTGACTCAAGCAGGTGACATTGTTAAATCTGATTCTATTCAGTTTAATTACAAGTCGAAGAAAGCACTTATTTGGAAATCTGAAACTGAACAACAAGGAGGTACTATCTATCCTGAAATAAGTAAAAAAGTAAATGATTCTGTCATTTTTATTAAAAATGCAAAATTTACAACTTCAGAAACGCCAGAAAATCCTGAATACTATATTTTAGTTAGAAAGGGTAAAATAGTTCCTGGTCAAAAAGTAGTTACTGGACCTGCAAACCTTTTTATTGCAGATGTCCCAACGCCTATTGGGATTCCTTTTGGATGGTTTCCGTTAACTAAAAAACAAACCTCTGGAGTTATATTTCCGACCTTTGGAGAACAAAATGAAAGAGGGTATTTTATACAAAATGGAGGATATTATTTTGCTATTAGCGATTATTTAGATTTAGCAGTTTTAGGAGATTACTACACTAATGGAAGTTATGGCTTAAGATTAGAAAGCAGCTATGCTAATCGCTATAACTACAGAGGACGGTTTGGATTTAGGTTTGAAAACTTAATTAATGGCGAACGTGGATTCCCAGATTTTTCTCTTTCTGAAATTTTTAACTTAACATGGAATCATACCAAAGATCCCAAATCAAACCCAAATTCTACATTTTCAGCATCTGTTAATATAGGGAGTAGTTCCTTTTTTCAAGAATCTTTAAATCAGTTAACAACTTCTAGTTTTTTAAATAATACGTTAGCATCTTCAGTATCCTATTCTAGGCGTTTTCAAACTGTGCCAGAAGTAAATTTTAGTTTAACAGCGACGCACTCTCAAAATACACAATCAGAAGTTATAAATTTAACTTTACCTACATTACAAGTGAATGTAGATCGTTTATTTCCGTTTGCGCCAAAGGTAGGTGCTAAAAAAGGAATTTTCGAAAACATAAATTTTCAATATAGTGTTAGAGCTGAGAATAGAATTACAACTACTGACGCTAATTTTTTCTCAGCAGAAACATTTCAAGATGCTTTAATTGGAGCAAGGCATACCATTCCTATTAACACTAATTTTAAAGTATTTAAATTTTTTAGCGTAAGTGCTAATGCCAATTTTGAAGAAACTTGGACATTAAATACAATCAATCAACGTTTTGATGAAGAAACTCAAGATATAATAACTGAAAGAGTTAACGGATTTGATGCCTATAGAACTTATAATTTTGGAGCAAATATTGGGACCACAGTATATGGGACATATGGTATAGGAGAGACTGTAATTCGTCATGTGATCCGTCCATCATTATCTTATAATATCAATCCTGCTTTTGATCAGTTTTTTGAACAAGTAGAAGGTATAGATGCTCAAGGTAGGCGCCCTGAAGAAGTTGAGTTTTCTCGTTTTGAACAAACACTTTTTGGAGCACCTTCTAATCAATTTTCTAGTAGTGCTTCTTTGAATATTGGGAATAATTTAGAAGCAAAAGTAAAAAGTAGAGATAGTACAAGTTTAGAACCTAAAAAGATTACAATATTAAATAATTTGAATGTTGCAACAAGTTATAATTTTGCAGCAGATTCTTTGAATTTAAGCACTATAAATATAAGTGGAGGAACTCAATTATTCAATAGCCTAAATTTAAATTTTGGTGCCGTTTTAGACCCTTATGCTCTGGACAATAATAATAATAGAATTAATACATTTAATATTAGTAATGGTGGTGGATTAGCCAGATTAACTAGTGCAAATGTAACTGCTGGATTTAATTTTTCAAGTCAAACATTTAATAGAACTCGTCAACAAAGTGAAGCATCGAGGCAAGCAACACTAAATAATGGAGGTCGTGATGATGATCTGTTTGGTGTTTCTGAAGATTTTGGAAATCAACAATTTCAAGATACTCAAGACGGTGACTCAGAACAAGAAGATAATGAATTTTACAATTTTAAAATACCTTGGAGTTTAAACGTTGCGTATTCTTTAAATTATATTAATGCTAGGCGTGAAAACCGTATTGCATCACATTCAGTTAATTTTTCTGGAGATCTTCAATTATCACCTTTATGGAGTATTGGCTTATCTTCAGGTTATGATGTTCTCAACAAAGGGGTTACATTTACTCAATTTAGATTTGAGAGAGATTTAAAGAGTTGGCGAATGAACTTCACTTGGGTACCTTTTAGTGAAAGAAGTACATGGAATTTCTTTATCGGTATAAAATCAAATTTACTTAAAGACCTTAAATACGAAAAGCGTAGAGAACGTGATCAACAACTTTAAATATAACTATTTTTTTTATGAAAACTATAATTACTACTTCAAAAGCACCAGCACCAATAGGACCATACAACCAAGCTACGTTAAGTGGTAATATATTGTATACATCTGGACAAATTGCATTTCATCCAGAAACCATGGCACTTATTTATGATGATATTAAAACGGAAACAAAGCAAGTCATGGAAAACTTAAAAGCCATTTTAGATGAAGCAGGGATGACGTTTGAAAATATTATAAAAGTGACTATATTTATAAGTGACATGGATAATTTTAGTCAAATTAATGAGGTTTACGGAACTTATTTTAATGATGATACTGCTCCAGCTCGCGAATGTGTTCAAGTAGCACGCTTACCTAAAGATGCTAATGTTGAGATTAGTATGATAGGAATGAAATAACGAACCTAAACACATACATATTGACAAATAAAAAAGCGATTATTTAAAAATTAAATAACCGCTTTTTTTTATAAGTATATATATTATGAATGATTAGTTTACTATTTTTTCGTTTAACAAAATTGGATCTCCATAACCGAGTGCTTTTAATCTTTCTAATTGAGTTTCTGCATCACCTATAATTAACCAATTCATTTGATCTGGATTTAAGTATCTTTCAGATAACCTTTGAATATCTTCAACTGTCATATTATTTACAATAGCTTCACGTTCTTTAATATAATTGTCGCTAAAATTATAAGCACTAATATTTCTTAACATCCCTAACTTTGCGCCAGCAGTTTCAAACGCTCTAGAGTTACTTTTTATTAAAAATTGTTTTGTAGTTGCTAAATTTTCTTCAGAATAATTTGGTCCAAAATTATTTAAAATTTCTTTTATAAGCTCTGTGGATTCTAAAGTCACATTAGTTCGTACATTACTAGAAACTGTAAAACTTCCTTTATCATTAGTTCCTGCAAATCCAGAACGTATTCCATAAGTATAACCTTTTCCTTCTCTTAGCTCTTGTGTTAATTGTGAAGCAAAACCGCCGCCTCCAAGAATATAATTCATTACCGTAGCAGGGTAATAATCTTTATCTGTAGCAGTTAATGCAGGGTATCCAATATTTAAAACTGATTGTTTTGCTCCAGGAACATCATAAAAATATACCTTTGACTTTTCTGGTCTTTCTGGAGTTTCATATTCTGGGATTGTCACATTTTTAGCTGTCCAACTTTCATTAATTGTATTTAAAGAACTAATAACAGTTTCTTTATCTATGGCACCTACTATGTGCATTTTAGCAATTGAAG
>CAZECB010000147.1:0-5672 GCA_964510745.1 uncultured Flavobacteriaceae bacterium
GAATTAACAGAGTTTTTATTTCAAAAAGAAGGATTTGAAACATTAAGTACATCTAATGAATACCCAGAAGATTTAGCAAAAAATGGATGCTTAGCGCTAAGAGCAGATGTGATAAAAGATTCAGGATTGTTAAAAACGAAATTAAAAGTAATATTAAAAGATTGTAGAGGCAATAAAGTGTATGAAACTAAAGTAGGTCAAACAAGGGAAAAAGATTTGAATAAAGCATATAACTTAGCTTTAAGAGATGCTTTTACGTCTTTCAATGCGATAGATTATAAATATAATGATAATGAAGATGAAACTTTAACTTCTAATGAAGTATCTAATTCTGTTAAATCTGAAAATAAAGCTAAAATAGAAGCTGAGACAAAAGCAAAAGAAATTCAACGTTTAAAAGAAGAGATAGAGGCTCTTAAGCGTGAAAAACAAAAACAAATTGAAACTGAAAGAGTAGAGGTTAAAAAAAATATTAGTGAATCAAAAGTTAAAAAAGAATCTATCAAAGAAACCATAATAGATAAATCAAAAGTAACTATAGAGCCTAAAATAAATAATAATTTTTTATACGCTCAAGAAATTGAGAATGGGTTCCAATTAGTAGATCGTACGCCTAAAGTTGTTATGGTATTGCTAAAAACACCAAGAAAAGACACTTATATTGTAAAAGATGAAAATGCCACAGTGTATAAAGAAGATGGAGTTTGGTATATCTCTAAAACCGAAGGAGATAAAGTGGTTACTAAAACATTAAACATTAAATTTTAATACATTTCACAACCAACCAACAACTAATACCCATACTTGTCTTTCCATCGTTGTTTTAAAAACTCGCGTAAGCCATTTTCTCTAGAATTATTTCCTGGCATATAAAATGTTGTATTTTTAATTTCTTCTGGTAAAAATTCATGAATAGCAAAATTATTGTCGTGATTATGAGCGTATTTATAATCGTTGCCATACCCTAATTCTTTCATGAGTTTTGTAGGTGCATTTCTAATCGATAAAGGCACACTTAAATCTCCAGTGGTTTTAACTGTTTGTTGCGCCATTTTAATCGCTTCATAAGCAGCATTGCTTTTTGCAGAACAAGCTAAATAAGTAGCGCACTGACTTAATATAATTCTGGATTCTGGATACCCTATAGTAGATACTGCTTGAAATGTGTTATTAGCAATTACCAAAGCAGTTGGATTGGCATTACCAATATCTTCACTTGCTAAAATGAGTAAGCGTCTAGCTATAAATTTTAAATCCTCACCACCTTCAATCATCCTGGCAAGCCAGTAAACTGCAGCATTTGGGTCACTTCCCCTAATAGATTTTATAAATGCTGAAATAATATCGTAATGCTGCTCACCAGTTTTATCATATCTAACCGTATTGTTTTGTACTTTTTCTAATACATGATTGTCAGTGATACTAATATTTTTAGTGTCGTATGAGTTGACAATGAGTTCAAAAATATTTAATAATTTTCTAGCATCTCCTCCAGATAGTCGTAATAAAGCATTCGTTTCTTTAAGTGTAATTTTCTTTCTAGAAAGAAAGGGATCATTTGTAATAGCACGATGTAATAATTCTTCTAAATCTGATTTTTCAAAAGAATTTAAAACATAAACTTGACACCTAGAAAGTAGTGCAGGTATGACTTCAAAACTTGGGTTTTCTGTAGTAGCTCCAATTAAGGTGACCCAACCTTTTTCAACCGCTTGTAATAATGAGTCTTGCTGTGATTTACTAAACCTATGGATCTCGTCAATAAATAAAATAGGGTTTTTAGCGGTAAACAATCCGTCACTTTGTTTTGCTTTATTAATTACCTCACGTACATCTTTAACCCCAGAATTAATAGCACTTAAAGTATAAAATGGCCTGTTTGCAGTATTTGCAATTATATTGGCTAAAGTTGTTTTTCCTGTGCCGGGAGGTCCCCACAGAATCATTGATGGAATTAAACCTTGCTTAATGTGATGTGTCAAAACACCTTTTGGCCCTACTAAGTGAGACTGACTAATATAGTCTTCTATAGTTTTTGGACGTAAACGTTCTGCTAAAGGTGCATTCATGAATGTAAAATTATGAATTCCTGTGAAAACAAGAATCTCTTTTTTATGACAATTTATCATAATTGATGATTATGGTTAACAAATTGCTACCTTTATTTCATTATGGAGCAAGATGAATTCAAATATTATACAGGAGTTATTGGATATCCGATAGCATTTGTACTTTTAATATGGTTTGTATTCTGGTTTGAAGTGCGTTTTGGCTTTCGTTTTAATGAGTTTGGTATTTATCCTAAAACAATTAAAGGGTTACGCGGTGTTCTTTTCAGCCCTTTTATTCACGGGAGTTTATCACATCTGTATCATAATACAATTCCCTTATTTGTGCTATCTATGGCCTTGTTTTATTTCTACAGACGAATTGCTTGGAAAGTCATTATTTATGGTGTTTTAATCTCAGGATTGTTAACATGGTGTATTGGGCGTCCGGCAAATCATATTGGGGCTAGTGGGTTAATTTATGTGTTGATGAGCTTTGTTTTGTTTAAGGGCATTTTTGCAAAACACCTTAGGTTAATAGCATTGTCATTAGTGGTCATTTTTATTTATGGGAGTATGATTTGGTATGTCTTCCCTATAAAAGAAGAGATTTCATGGGAAGGGCATTTGTCAGGATTAATAACAGGACTTTTATTTGCGATTGTATTTATAAAATCAATTACAAAGCCTAAAAAATACCAATGGGAACAAGAAGGTTATAATGAAGATGATGACCCTTTTTTAAAGCATTTTGATATAGATGGTAATTTTATTGAAACTTTACCTGAAAATAAAGAGGCTAATAAAGAAGAAACTCCTATCAGTTTAACAATAACATACCATATTAAAAAAGAAAAAGAATAAGATTGGATTTTGAATTTCGATTTCAAATTCAATTTTATTTTAAATCTATTCGTTGTCGTACCGCTTCATATAAAAAAGCACCACAAGCTACAGATACATTTAAAGACTCAATAGTGCCCAAAAGTGGTAATTTAGCACTTTCATCAACCACCTTTAAAACAGAAGGATTAATCCCTCGTCCTTCAGAACCCATAAGTATGGCGCAAGGTTCTTTAAAGGATATGTCAAATACATTATTATTGGTTTTTTCGGTAGCTGCTATCACTTTTATTCCTGATGCTTGCATGTGAAATACAGCATCTTTAATATGGCCTACTTTGCATATAGGTATTTTAAACACAGCACCAGCACTAGTTTTTATAGTGTCACCGTTTACTGGAGCACCTCCTTTTTTTTGTATAATAATACCGTTAACTCCAGTGCATTCTGCAGTACGAATAATAGCTCCAAAATTACGAACATCACTCAATTGATCTAATAATAAAAACAAAGGTGTTTTGCCAGATTCAATGACACTTATAACTAAATCTTCAATATCATAAAATTCAATAGGCGATATTAAAGCAACGGCACCTTGATGATTTTTATCAGTAAGCCTATTTAGTTTTTCAATAGGCACATAAGATGAATTAATGGAGTTTTTTCTTAACAATTGCTCTAATTCACTAAATAAATCACCTCGTAAGCCTTTTTGTAAAAAAACTTTATCAATAGTTTTATTTGCGTTTAAAGCTTCAATAACGGCTCTAATGCCAAATATTTTGGTGTCATCTTCCATAGGTTCAAAAGTAAGGCAAAAATATGATTCAATGATTTGTCATTCTGAACAAATTACCTGTCACCCTGAATTTATTTCAAGACCTCATGAAATTTACCAAATTAATATATTAGATGCTGAAACTAGTTCAGCATGACAAACTAGATTTACCATTTCCATTCAAAACCTAGCATTCAAACTCAAATGAATTTTAGAATCAGATAACCTGAAGTTTTGATTATCTCGTCGTCCATTAGCATAATTAAAACGAAGTAATCCTGCTTTGGTAATCAAGCCAAAGCCAAAGCCAAAGCCAAAAAGCTTTTCTTTAATATCAGTGATGTCATCTTCAAAATAAGCGAGATCAATAATAGAGTGAATATAAATCCTTGGGTTGAGTTGATAACGGTATTCGGTGTTAGCAACACCATATAAGGATGCAAGTATACTATTTTCCTCAAACCCGCGTATGGAATTAATGCCCCCAAAACGGAGAAGTTCATTAGTAAGAAAATTATCAGACACAATAGCACCAGCATTAGCTCTTATATAGAAACTGTTTTTAGAATTTAAATTGAAAATTTTAAAACTATTTAAACTGTAAATGCTCTGATTTTCAGAAATATCTTCAAATTCACGTGCCCCAAATCCACCTTTAATATCAAATAAGAAGTTGATAGGAAAGAGTAAGTTATTAAATTGTGGTTTAATGTATTCGTATCTTACATTGTAATTTACAGTACTAAAATCTTGTAGATTTTGGTCTGTATTGATGTCTAATAAATTAGTAGAGTTGATGGCATCTACACCAGCATAAACCTTTTGATTAGCGTTAACTTGGTAAAATATACTGGCAGATTGGCTCGTAGTGCTAAATATGGAATCTCGCCTAAATATATTTAATGATAGTTCTGTACCAATAGGTGAGTTAAATAAATAGGGGAGATTCACCCTAGCTTCAAAGGTCACTTGGTCATTTTCATCACTCTTATAGGTTAAATCAATAGATTCTCCGTAGTTTAAATTGTTAGTAAGATTTAAATCTAAAAATCCATCAAACTCTAATCTATTAGTAGTCTCATTAGTTCCAAAACCTAAGAACCCATCAAACGTGTTGCTCTTAGATTTTTCTAAATATAGATATACAGAAGTAGAATCTTTAGTGAATAAAACTTCTGGGGATTTTGCCTGATTTGCAAAACGAAGTGCATCTAAGGCTCTTGATTTTTCTTTAATATCATTTAGGTTAAAAACGGTGCCTTTTTTAATTTTTAAATAGTGCTTGATAAAAGATTTTGGAAATTTTTCATATCCCTTAACAACAATACCATCAAGCGTTCTTTTTTTATTTGATTTAATAGTTAAGTCTGCTTGAAGATTGCTCGTATTCTTCGGTCTTATATTATTTAGATTGAGTGATGCAAAAGGAAGTCCATTTTCAATCACTTTAGAACTTAAATAATTTAAAACCGTTTCGCTATCTTTAATATATATTGTGAAATAATCAGGAGTAATTTCATTTGAAATGGGTTTTATGATCGATTCAGAAATAATATTATTGTTGTAATATATATATAAGGTGTTATATTTTTTGTTGAGGTTGAATTGTGCTAGATATACAGAATCATTTTCTTTTTCGATTGATTTTAAAATAACTTCAATATACCCTATATTTTGAAGCCTAGTGTAAAGAATGTCAATTTCTAACTTAAGTGATTTGTAATCTGTGAATTTAGTTTTGTAGCCAATAGAGTCTATAGTTTTAGTTTGTACGCTATCTTGCCCTTTAATTTTAAGAGATAAGTTTTGAGCATCTATATATGATGAATAATATATAATAAGAAAAAGTGAAAAAAGAAGGTATTTTGAGACTTTCAATATGGCTTATTTATGCATAAAACTAACGTAAAATAAAGATAAATAATATGGGTGAGAAATTATTTTTTTAAATATTAACAAATTAAATGTTTTAAGATTTGAATCTTTCAATTTAATTTCTACCT
>CAZECB010000147.1:5682-5966 GCA_964510745.1 uncultured Flavobacteriaceae bacterium
AAAAGAGGGTTTAATTAAATATATTATAAAAATAATATGCCTACAATTTCACAATTAGTACGAAAAGGAAGAGCCAAAATAACTAAGAAGAGCAAATCGGCTGCTTTAAATTCGTGTCCACAAAGACGTGGCGTATGTACTCGTGTTTATACTACAACACCAAAAAAACCAAATTCAGCAATGCGTAAAGTTGCAAGGGTAAGGTTAACAAATGGTAATGAAGTAAATGCATACATCCCAGGTGAAGGTCACAATTTACAAGAGCACTCGATAGTATTAGTTAG
>CAZECB010000148.1:0-5948 GCA_964510745.1 uncultured Flavobacteriaceae bacterium
GTTGATTATAAATATTTGCAATTTCATAAGCATATAACCCAGACGTTTCATGACTTTGTAAACGTTTTGACTCTTCTTTTAAAGTATTTAAAAATAGGCCTTCTTTGTTTTTAAAAATAGCATGTTGTTTTACAAAATTTAAACGCTCAATATTTATAGCTTCAAGTGCATAAGGTTCTTTATCTCTTAAATGAAATTTTGTTAAGTTTTGATAAATTTTTAATGCATGTAGTTGTAGAGATGTAGAGTCTTTAGACGTTATATTTAAGATTGAAAACGAAGTTGCAGGATTTAAATAATCAGAGTTATCAATTTCAAATTGATAACTAGGTTTGGTGATATTAGTTTCATTGGTCTTATAAAAAACCAATGCATTGTGACTTAAAAAATCAAATAAAGTTGGGCGATAACGTTTAGATTCATTTTGTAATACTAAAAGTTCATTATAATTAGCCAATGACTCTAATTGAAGCATTAACCCGTTTTGTAAAGAAGCTTGATAGTAAATATGAATTTCATTAAATAAAGTTTCTAAATCCCAAGTTCTAAAATCAGTAGTGTCAACTTTAGTTTCAGTTTTTGTGCGATTATAAAACTTATAGCGATTTTGATTAAAATATTGCCAATATAAATTGGCTAACAGGTTTTCTAAAATGTTATTTTCAGGAAATGTACTTAGCGCAATTTCGGTTTTAAAATCAGTAATAATTTTGAGTTGCGCGTCTTCTTCTAAGTTTAGTGCAAATTTGCTTTTAAAAAGTAATGTTTTTATACGTTGTATAGCATTACTATCTTTTTTTGCTTTTTTATAAATCTGTTCAACAATTTTTAATGCAGATTTAGGTAAACCATTAATTTCATGTTGTTCAACTTCAGCCCATAGTGTATTATAAGTGTCATTTTGAGAACTTATAACATTTGAGAGAAGAAAAAAAATGATAATGTTGATATATGTTTTCATCAATATGTGGTTTAAGTACTTTCTTTGTTTTTTGAATAATTATAATGCTAAAAAAACGCTAAAATCATAATATAAAAACACTAAATGAGTAACTTGTGCGTTTCATTGAGTGAAGTTAACGATTTATTTAGTAAACGTTAAAATACAATTCAAAAACAATACCATTTAAAAAGTAAGCACTATTTTAGTGCTTTGATTTTTTTATGAAAAATTTTATATTACTTATACTTTTTCCTATTATAACTTTTAGTCAAGAAAATGCATTTGTGACTGGAAAACAATTGTTAGACAATAAACAATACTCAAAATTAGAAACCTTAATGTTTAATTACATTAAGCAAAACCCTAATGATTTAAAAGGAATCGAACTTTTAGGAGATGCCTATGGGTATCAAAAAAAATGGGAGCCTGCATATACAGAATATAAAAAGTTAGTAGATAATGATTACAATAATGCTAACTATCACTTTAAATATGGTGGCGCATTGGGGATGTATGCAAAAAGCGTCAATAAATTTTCAGCTTTAACAGTTCTTGGTGATATAAAAAATGCATTTTTAAAAGCCGTACAACTTGATCCTAAGCATGTAGAAGCACGTTGGGCTTTGGTACAACTGTATATGGAGTTGCCTGGTATTGTAGGAGGTAGTAAAACTAAAGCTCTTAAATATGCTAATGAGTTAGAAAATTTATCTAAAGTTGATGGGTATCTCGCTAAAGGCTTTATTTATGAAAGTGATGATGAACCTAAATTAGCAGAATCTAGTTATAAAATGGCAATAACAATAGGTGGCTCTTTAACTTGTTTTAATAAGCTAACCAACTTATATGAGAAACAAAATCAACCAGACAGAGCTATTGCTAATATTGAGCAAGCACAAGCACATTCAAAATTACAAAACCATCGTAATACATTGCATTACCAAATAGGTAAAATAGCTGCTAATTACAATTTTGAATTAGACAAAGGCGAATATTGTTTAAAGACCTATATTGAAAATTATACCGCTAAAGACTCTGTAGAACTTGAGTGGGCATATTTAAGGCTAGCACAAATTTATAAACTTAAAAATAATAAACAAGAAGCACTTAATTGGGTTAATAAAGCCATCGCTATTCGCTCTGATTTCCCTGAAGCAGAAGCCGAAAAGAAACAAATTACTAGTATTTAATTTTTGGGCATTACCATGTAAAAACATGGCCGCGCTTTCCGTTATATCTTTTATTATCAATTACCGTAAAAATAGTAATTGATAATAAAAGGATGCCACTACAATCGCTAATACAAAGCCAGAACTTAAATTAAACAATTTAGGTTGCAATCTTACAAATTCAATATGTATATTTACTTTTCATAAATCACATATATGAATGTCCATTTTATAGCAATAGGAGGGAGTGCAATGCATAATTTAGCATTGGCATTACATCACAAAGGATATCAAATCACAGGAAGTGATGATACTATTTTTGAGCCTTCAAAATCCAGATTACAAGCAAAAGGATTATTGCCAGAACGTTTTGGTTGGTATCCAGAAAAAATTACCAATACATTAGATGCTGTTGTTTTAGGGATGCATGCAAAAGCAGACAATCCAGAACTTTTAAAAGCTCAAGAATTAGGATTAAAAATCTATTCTTATCCAGAATTTTTATACGAGCAATCTAAACATAAAACTAGAGTGGTCATTGGGGGTAGTCATGGAAAAACTACAATAACATCTATGATACTCCATGTAATGCATTATCATAATCGAGATGTAGATTATATGGTAGGAGCTCAGTTAGAAGGTTTTGATGTGATGGTAAAGCTCACTGAAGGCAATGATTTTATTGTTTTAGAAGGCGATGAATATTTAAGTTCACCAATTGATAGACGTCCAAAATTTCATTTATATAAACCTAACATAGCCTTATTAAGCGGCATTGCTTGGGACCATATTAATGTGTTTCCAACCTATGATAATTATTTAGAGCAGTTTAAAATATTTGTTGATTCTATTGTTAATGGAGGAAGTGTTTCTTACAACGAAGAGGATTTGGATTTAAAGAATATAGTAGAACAGTCAGAAAATTCTATTCGTAAATTTCCTTACCAAACACCAGAATATACTATTGAAGACGGGCAGACACTTATAGAAACCCCAGAAGGCTCTATGCCTATTGAAATTTTTGGAGCTCATAATCTTAATAATTTAGCAGGTGCTAAATGGATTTGTCAACATATGGGTATTGATGAAGATGATTTTTATGAAGCTATTACTACCTTTAAAGGTGCAAGTAAACGCTTAGAGAAAATTGCTGAAAGCAAAACTAGTATTGCTTATAAAGATTATGCACATTCACCGAGTAAGGTGAAAGCGACTACTAAAGCTGTAAAGGCACAGTACAATAATAAAATGTTAGTCGCTTGTTTAGAGTTGCATACCTATAGTAGTTTAAATGCTGAGTTTTTAAAAGAATATAAAGGCGCTTTAGATGCTGCTGAAGTAGCAGTAGTATTTTACTCACCACATGCGGTGGAAATTAAAAAACTAGATACTATAACACATGACCAAATAGCAAATGCATTTGAGCGTGATGATTTAATTATCTATACTAATCCAAATGATTTTAAAGACTATTTGTTCTCTCAAGATTTTAATAATAAAACTTTGTTATTAATGAGTTCAGGTAATTATGGTGGGTTGGATTTTAAAGAAGTAAAAGACTTAATTAATTGATCTAGTCAATACTGAAAATTGAAAATGATCAAGAATTAATTTCGTTCTTTAAAATCCATCAAAATCCCACTATGGATCCAATTGGCTAATGCTTCTCGATTTTCATAATTTAAAATACGCTTTTGATCTTTTTTATTTTTAATATTCCCTAACTCAATATAGACCATAGCAGGTAAAGTATTTTTAATTAAGTATAATCCGCTTCTAGCACTTACAGACCCAGAATAGACTCGGTTAGGTTGATGCTTTGCATATTTTTTTTGAAATGAATTATGAATATTCTTGGCTAAACGCTTCCCGTTTTTACTGTTTTTATGATGATAGAAAAAGACATCAATATTTTTTCCTTTACTTCTGCTATCCACATGGGTAACAATAAGCCTTTGATAAGTACCCTTATGTTTTAAATATAAATTATTAATAGCTTTAGTGCGTTGCCGCAATCGTAGTTTCTGACTTTTGGGTATGTCATTATTTGGGTGTGTAATTTCATCATAATCAACTTCTAATATGCATTTATCGCGAATACCATCATTTTTGTCTTTTATAATAATATAAACTTTAGCACCACTTGCAAGTAGTTTTCGAGCTAATCGTAATGTTACATCATAAGCATATTCATCTTCAGCAATCAATTCACCGTTATAAGTTTCTATAGCACCAGGGTCAGGACCTCCATGTCCAGAAATTAAATAATAAATACCGTTTTTAAGTTCATCATTTTCAATAATAACATTGCTGTAATTTTTTCCAAATAATGGATATTCTATTTTAGTTTTTGAATCAATGGTATTAGTAGTGTTAGCTTTAAAACTAACAATTGAATCTTTTTTAATGATAGGTAAGATATATGTTTTACCAATGAATAAACCGTTGTCTGATTTTAGATGTTTTTGGTTTAACGCAATAAACTTTTTAATATGTTTTATGTCAATATTATTTTTTCGAAGTAACGAATAAATACCATCTCCAGATTTTGCAATAACTGTTTTTGAAGAAGTCTGCGAGAAAAGATTAGAAATATTAAAAAATATAATAAATGCGAGGGAATATCTAAGCATATTATTTTCAAAGCTAATAAAAATCTGTGAAAATTGAAATGCTTTTTTAAGAGTACTAAATTAAAACACTTTATCCAAAAACAATTTAATACCCTCTTGATTAGAACGAATTAGCTCAGTTCTAGCACGTTCCTTGTCACTTGGTTTTTTATCTTGTGAGAGCTTAAATTTTCCTTCCCAATGGGTAATATCAATTTCAAATAGTTTAATATACTCCAAATTGCGATCCATACGAGGGTTATCCGCTTCTAAAACATATTTGTGATCAGGAGCTTCTAAAAACTCTGTCATTTTAATTAAAGATTCTTTTAAAGCAGTTTTACTTTCAATAGTTGTAACGTTTCCTTTTAAATGTACTTTAATGTAATTCCATGTTGGCAGCTGTGTCGTACTGTAAATGCTAGGCGAGATATAACAGTCTGGACCTGAAAACAAAATAGTAATATCATTACCGTTTTTGAGTAAATCAGCTTGTGGATTATAAATATCAATATGACCAATTAATTTATAGGGTCCTTCATAAACTAAAGGTAAATGTGTGATTAAAGGGATATTGTTTTCAACAGAAATTATAGTGGCTAAAGGATAGGTTTTAATCACCTCAATCATATGATCAATATCATTATCTTGATGATGTTTTGGTGGGTATTTCATGTTTATTTTCCAAGTAAGTGGAAATCTTATTTTTTATATTTTTATTCTGAATTTGTTTTAGGATTTATTCAAGCTAAACTCCAAACTGTTTTAAATGATGATCTAAATGTTTGTATTGCATTTTACCGCGTTGTTCAGTTGTGAAATCTCCAAAAAGAGGATGCGTTGGCCAATTAATATTATCTTTTTTATTAGCAAACTCATTGACCAAAGTTATTAGTTTTTCTTTTTCTGTAGCAAAAACTTGAGCATCATTAATTACAAATTCCTTAAGAGTTTTTAAGTTTGGTTTCCAAGGTTTGTCATTATACATATGGGGTTTAATAAAAGATTTAAAAATAAATCGTTTTAAAAATCCAGCTTTTACTTTCATAGTATCTTTTTCTGTAGCAACATTTAAAGGAAGTTGACAGTGTTTTAACATTTGTTCAACATTCATTTTCTCCCAATTAGCTTGAGTGTTTTCGTTTAAATTATTAATTCTGCTTATAATGCCTTGATGTCCTTCAGTGTTAAATATAGAATTCATAAGTGTAGTTTTTATTGCTT
>CAZECB010000149.1:0-5948 GCA_964510745.1 uncultured Flavobacteriaceae bacterium
AAACTATTGAAGAAAAACAAGAGCTTAGAGTCTATTCAAGAAAATGTAAATAAAAATGGAGAACAGCATGTTATTTTTACTAAAAAAGTAATTGTTAAAGGGAATTCAGTTTTACCAAAAACATTTCAATTTAAAGAAGGAGTTTCTAAAGTGTTTTTTCATAATGATGGTTATCATGTAGTTAAAGTAAATAATATTCAACCAAAACGTTCTCAAACATTTGAAGAGGCTAAAGGGTTAATTATTAGTGACTATCAGAAAGAGAAGGAAATTAAAATGATAAAAACATTAACTTCTAAATATAAGATAGATGTCAATCAAGACGTTCTTAATACAATTAAAACCCAATTATCTGTAAATTGAAATTAAAAAACATCATAATATTACTACTTTTTGTTTCAGTTAATGCGTGTAGTTTTATTAATAACGAAACTGAAGAAACTCCAATCGCAAGAGTAAATAATTCATATCTATATTTTAGAGATGTAGAAGATTTAATTATTGATGGTATTACTAAAGAAGATAGTTTATTAAGAGTTAATAATTATATAAATCAATGGGCAACACAACAGTTATTAATTGATGGCGCAAAATTTAATTTAACTCAAGAAAAACAGCTGGAGTATGATAATTTAGTAAGTCAATATAAAAATGATTTATATATAAAAGCATATTTAGAAGCTTTAGTAAAACAAAGTGTTGATACTGTAGTTACAAAATCTGAAGTTGAAGACACTTATGCTTCAAATATAGAAACCTTTAATTTGAATGAAAATCTTATTAAATTCAGATATATTAATATCACTGAAGACAATGAAGGTATTGATGACATAGAAGAACAATTTAAACGCTTTAATACTGAAGATAAAAAGATTTTAGATTCTCTATCAATTCATTTTAAATCATATTCATTAAATGATTCTATTTGGATTCGTTTAGATCAAGCTATTTCTAAAATACCAGTGATAACCATTGATAATAAAGAAGAACTGTTAAAAAAAACTAATTTTATACAACATAAAGATTCATTAGGATTATATTTGATGCAAGTAAAAGATGTTTTAAAAAGAAATGAAACAGCTCCTTTAGAGTATGTATTGCCTACTATAAAGCAAATTATTATAAATAAACGTAAGTTAGAGTTTATTAAACAATTGGAAAGAGATATTACAAAAGATGCAATTAATAACAAACAATTTGAAATTTTTAATTAAAGTGAAATATATTGTATTAAGCTTGTTAATGCTATTGTCATTTAAAGCAAAAGCTCAAGAAATTATTGAGGAAGAAGAAAAAAAAGAAACTAAAGATAAATTTGTAGTTAACAAAGACGGACGTATCAAAATAGATGGTGTCGCTGCTGTTGTAGGAAACTTTATTGTTTTAGATTCTGATATTGATACTCAATTTAAGCAGAGTGAAGCTGCAGGAATATCAACGAAAGACATTACTAGATGTCAAATGATAGGGCAATTATTAGAAAGTAAATTATACGTGCATCAAGCGATACAAGATAGTATTATAGTAAACGATGCAGAGATACGCTCTAATACAGAACAGCAATTAAATGCACTCTCGCAACAAATAGGCTCTAAAGAAAAATTAGTAAATTATTATAGTAAAAAATCTTACGATGAGTTATTAATTGATACCTATGAGATTAATAAAAATAATAGCTTAGCAAGTAAAATGCAGCAAAAAGTTTTAGACCCTATAGAAGTTACTCCAGAAGAGGTGAGACAATATTATAATGATATCCCGAAGGAGGAACGCCCAATAATTGGTACAGAATTAAAAATAGCACAAATAGTAGTTATCCCTAAAACAACTGAAGAAGAAAAACAAAAAGTTATAGATAAGCTTAATGAATTTAGAACTGATGTTTTAGAAAATGGAGGGAGTTTTGCCTCTAAAGCGGTATTATATTCTGATGACACAGGGTCTAAACATAGAGGAGGTAAATTAGAGCCTATAAATAGAAGCAACCCTCGTAATGTAAAAGAGTTTAGAGATGTTGCTTTTGCTTTAGAAGAAGGAGAAATATCAGACCCTTTTGAAACAGATTTTGGATTTCATATTATTTGGCTTGAAAAAATTAGAGGGCAAGAGTATGATGTACGACATATTTTATTACGCCCAGAAATCCCTCAATCAGAAATTGATAAAGCGAAACAAAAAATAGAAGATGCTAAAGCAAAAATAGAAGCAGGAGAACTTACATTTGCAGATGCAGCTAGAGAAATCAGTGATGAAAAAGAAACGAAATTTGAAGGTGGATTATTGCTTAATACGCAAACAGGAGAATATAACTTTGATTTGACTAATATGGATCCTAGTTTATATGCAGAAATACAGGATTTAAAAGATGATACAGTAAGTGATGTTATTCAAGATGCGGATCGCATTAATGAAGTACGTTTTAAAATTTTAACTGTAACAGATCGCGTTAATGAACATGAAGCTGAATTTGCTAGAGATTATGTTAAAATTAAAAACTTTGCTCTAGGAGATAAAAAATTAAAAGCAATAGGGAAGTGGCAAGAAGAGAAAATTATAGAGACTTATGTGAAGCTCAATGGTGAACACCGTAAATGTGAGTTTGAAGGTAATTGGATGAAAAAAGAAAATTAAGAGTATGTCTGATGTCACTGCTGTAGAACAGCTTGTAAAAAAATATAATGCTTTAAAAGCAGAAATTTCTAAAGTTATTATCGGTCAAGATCAAGTTGTAAACCAAATATTAATATCTATTTTTTCTGGGGGACACTCTTTATTAGTTGGAGTTCCTGGTCTTGCAAAAACGTTAATGGTAAATACGATAGCTCAAGCTTTAGGGTTAGACTTTAAGCGTATTCAATTTACACCAGACTTAATGCCTAGTGATATATTAGGAAGTGAAATTTTAGATGAGAATAGACAATTTAAGTTTATAAAGGGGCCTATTTTTGGCAATATCATCCTTGCAGATGAAATTAATAGAACACCTCCAAAAACGCAAGCAGCACTTTTAGAAGCTATGCAAGAAAGAGCTGTAACTGTTGCAGGTCATCATTATCAATTAGAATTACCTTATTTTGTATTAGCAACTCAAAACCCGATAGAGCAAGAAGGAACATACCCTTTACCAGAAGCACAATTGGATCGTTTTATGTTTGCTATTAACTTAGAGTATCCGTCATTTGAAGAAGAGGTTGAGGTAGTCAAGTCTACAACTACAGATAAAAAAGTGACAGTAAATTCATTATTTTCAGCGCAAGAAATTATTGATTTTCAACAATTAATTCGTCGTATTCCTGTGGCAGATAATGTTATTGAGTATGCAGTAAATGTTGTTGCTAAAACGAGACCTGATAGTAATACAGCGGCAGATTTAGTTCAACAATATATTGATTGGGGAGCTGGACCAAGAGCATCTCAAAACTTAATTCTTGCAGCTAAGACACATGCAGCTATTAATGGTAAATTTTCACCAGATATTGAAGATGTTCAAGCTGTGTCTACAAGCATTCTTCGCCATAGAATCATTAAAAATTATAAGGCCGAAGCTGAAGGTGTTACTGAAGAGCAAATTATTAAGAGTTTATTTTAAAAAAACACAGATATCTTTTTATATTAATTTACTTCTACAGATTTAAATCCATCTTTTAAATTATTTGTTCTTTGTTGAGGGATGTATTTTAAAGTTTCTTTCATATAGTTAACTTGTTTTTTATTCACACAAGGCAAATCACAATCTCCAGTTGCCCAAAAAAACACATCTTCACTAGGGGAGTAAAATTCAAACTTATCAATGCTTTGTTTACTAAATTGAGTTTCAATTTTAGACTTTGCTTCCGGAACAGTGATATTTTTAAATTTAAAAGTGCTTAAACTCAATATAAATTCATTGCTAGTAAAAGCATTTAAATCAATCTTTAAAAATACAGGAAGACTACTTGTCAATATCATAAAACTGACTACTATTAAATAGAATTTCTTGTTTTTAAACAGAAACGAAAACACTTCAATTGATAAAAACATAATGAAAATAAAAAAGAAACGATATTGTGGAGAACTATTCCAAAGAATACATAGTTGTACTATGGCTAAAATATAAATTGTAATCAGTCCAAATTTATTTTTATTTTTAAAAATGATAAATGGAAATACAGCTATTAAAAAAATATAAAACAAATTAAAAAAACCATTCAGTTTAGGCTGAGTAATCCAAAATTTAAACTTGTCTATAAAGTTTAGATGTAAAATATTAGCATTATTCATGCTGTCAAGATAAGTTCCGTTATTATAAAATTCTAAAATTGATTTAGGAGTTTTCCAATCAAAACTTAAGATGTTTATTTGCTCAATAGGATATAAAATATATCCAGATATAATAATGTTTTTACTTATAAATAATATTAAAATCCCACTGCATAATATTATATAAGATGGAATATTTTTTTTTAATGATTGAAAATTTTTCGCAAATAAAATAATAGGCAACACAATTAATATTGCATTAGTAACCTTTATAAAACATAAAAAAAGAACCAAACTCAAGGCTATTTTAAAACAGTCAGTGCTAATAGCGTTGTGTTTTCCTAAAAATTGATAAAATAAATATGGTGCAATTAAAAAAATAATGAGATCAGGTGAAGGTGCATTTATAAACTGCATTAAAAACAATGTAAATAATAAAATCAGTCCAAATTTAAAACTTTGACTCTGTTGTTCAGTTTTATAATTATTAAGGTTGTTCAATGCAAAAAATGAGATAAGCACAAATAAATATCCATTTAAATCATTAAAAAAATCAAATATAAATGGAAAGTTAAACCCAGCTTGTAGTGTATGCCATGCAGAATTTTGCCCAAAAAACATATGAAGATTTGCTAATCCTTTAACATAACCATATTCATTAATCCACTTTATAGTCTGTATGTAATAAGATTCATTATCTAAGAGATAGGGTTTTGTAGAGCTCTGCACAAGAGTTATTATAAACAAAAAAACAAACAATAATTTATAATGTATTTTAAGTTTATAAACAGATGATATGAAAGACGAAATATGAGTGTTGAAATGACTCCTATATTTTAAAAAGACTAATATGTTTATTAAAAGAATACTTATATAATATTCAATATTAATCCGTAAAAAAAAGGCAGAAAAACTGGTTAAAATGGAATATAGAAAAAAACCTAAAATATGATGAATAACTAGATTGCTATTTTGAATTCTAAATAATTTAGTAAAAAGAATTCCAAAATTTAAGGTGGTAAAAAAAATATAAATCCAACTTAATAATATAACAAGCATTATAGAAATTTTATAAACAAACTTAAGGTTAATATTTTACTATTAATATTTATTGATTTCTTATTTTTTTGATAGTAAATTACTTTTTTGTAAAAAATCAGTAACTAAAAATCATAATACATCAATAATAAAATAAGCGATTAGGTTTATTTATTGATCGTTTTATGAAATCATGTAATTTTTTGTAATTTCGCAAGACTTATAAAAAAGCAAAAACCAAAAATATATAGTATATGGCATTTGATATAGACATGATTAAAAAGGTTTACAACCAAATGAAAGAACGTGTTGATAAAGCACGTGATGTAGTAGGTAAACCATTAACACTTTCTGAGAAAATTTTATATAATCACCTTTGGGATGTTAGTGCAGAAAAAGCATTTGTAAGAGGAAAAGATTATGTGGATTTTGCACCAGATCGTATAGCTTGTCAAGATGCAACTGCGCAAATGGCTTTATTACAGTTTATGCAAGCTGGAAAGAAAAAAGTGGCAGTACCAACTACGGTACATTGTGATCACTTAATTCAGGCTAAAGAAGGGGCTTCAAAAGATTTAAAACATGCAAATGACGTTAGTAGTGAAGTTTTTGATTTTTTAGAATCAGTATAAGATAAATATGGTATTGGATTCTGGAAACCTGGGGCAGGA
>CAZECB010000150.1:0-5924 GCA_964510745.1 uncultured Flavobacteriaceae bacterium
TCAATTAGGAGCTATTGCTTCTAACCAAAGCGAAGTGATTACAGACAGAACTAGTCTTGAAACTAAATTAAACACTTTAGAAAATAATTTTAAAGATCAACCTATTCAACGCCCAAGTCATTGGGGGGGAGTTATAGTGAAACCCATAGAAATTGAATTTTGGCAGGGTAGAGCTAATAGACTACATGATAGAATTCGCTATCAACTACAAAAAGACTTCAGTTTTAAGATTGATCGATTATCTCCATAATACTACTTTATTTTAACGTTAATCGGATATTTTTTTACGATTAACTACATGTGTTTCATCGATAATCATGTATTTCATCGATAATTAACATTATTTTGCGATTAAATACATGTATTTAATCTATTTTAACATTTCATTAACATTCAATTCTTCTAATGATGTATATCTTCAGTAAACCAAATCTAAAAAACATCACAAATCATGAAGAGACCTACTCTAGTACTTGCCGTAATTTTATTAGCTTTATTCACATTTTCTTGTTCAACTGACCCTCTTGAAGATACTATTGATACAACTGTATCTAATTTTGTTCCTGAAACAAAAACAATTGAAATTGAAATCTTAGAATTAATTAATGAACACAGGTTGAGTATAGGCTTAAATGATTTAGAAATTATGGATAGAATCAAAGCAGAAGCTTTTACACATACAGATTATATGATAGAGAATGATGATGTGTCTCATGCCAATTTCTTTGTGAGAAAAACAAACCTTGAAAATACTGTTGGTGCAGTAAGAGTTTCAGAAAATTTAGCGTTTGGTTATACTACTGCAGAATCTGTAGTCAATGCCTGGTTAAATAGTGAAGGACATAGAGCCAATATAGAAGGGCAATTTACTGCATCTGATATTTCTGCAGAACAAAACGAAGATGGTAAATGGTATTATACAAACATCTTTGTGGAAAAATAGAACACTCCAACTTAACTACTACTTATTATATTGAAGAGAACCGTTTAAACGGTTCTTTTTTTAATACTATATTTTTGAATGATTTGATATGTTAATTGTTTTTTCATTATGAAGCATGCCCTGAGCTTTCTTCAAAAACAAACAAAGTAATTTCTGAATAGAAGTTAGAGATAAACAGATTGCTTCATTTTGTTAGCAATGACGATTTATTTTATACTTTACGTAAAATAATTATAATTCTCCGTCATTAAGAGGAAGAAATGACGAAGTAATCTCTTGAGTAGAAGTTAAGAAATTAGAAAAAACAGATTACTTCATTTAAACTTGTTTTTTAGTTATAATCTAAAGGTTTGCAATGATGATTATTTAGAATTCTTCTAATCATTAAAATAAAATTGTTTAAATTGTAATGTGCTAATAACCATTAAATACTAAAACAATGGCAAATTCAACACGTAAACCAGCAACTTGGTTTTGGATTGTGAGTGTAATTGCTTTGATCTGGAATGTTATGGGTGTATTTCAATATTTGATATACACATTCAATACTGAAAGTTTTAGAGCTGCTTATACAGAAGAAGAATTAGAAATCATTACAAATCAGCCTGCTTGGTATACAGCAGTTTTTGCTATTGCTGTGTTTGCGGGCGTTTTAGGATGCCTTTTTCTTTTATTGAGAAAAAATATTGCTAAACCGATGCTGCTAGTTTCATCTATAGCAGTAATTATTCAAATGGGATATTTATTACTGGTCATAAAAGTAGGTGAACCCGTAATGCCTATGGTTGTTATTGTATTTTCTGTATTTTTAGTATGGTTTTCTAGAATGTCAGCTGGTAAAGGCTGGATCTCTTGAAGTTAATGATTATTATAATCAATTAAACATATCATATCCACAATTAAGATAAGATAGCATACATTTCAGTAAACTATTATTTTACTAATTTTTATTTAGGGATAGGTTTGTAGTAAATAAAAACTTTAACTATGTTTTCAAGTACTATCGGAATTATACACTTTATAACATCTATAATTGCATTAATCACAGGAATTTATGTGCTAAATAAAAATTAAAGGAACTAAAACACACAAAAGAGTAGGATATCTATATTCAATATCAATGTTTGTTTTACTTATGACTTCTTTTATGATTTATAGATTGCACGGAAAATTTGGAGTTTTACATTGGTTTGCAATCATTAGTAGTATTGTTTTGATTGGTGGTATACTGCCTATGATTTTTAAGAAACCAAAAAACTATTTTAGTTACCATTTTAGTTTTATGTATTGGAGTGTCATTGGGCTTTATTGTGCTTTCGCAGCTGAAATGTTAACTCGAATGCCAATATGGTTAGACTTAAAAGAGAATATAGCTGTTATATTTTATGCAATGGTGGGGATTGCAACAGCATTAGTAGGCGGAATAGGTTCCATATACTTTAGAAAGTATAAACAAAAATGGGAAGGTATCCTTTAAAATAAGATATTTCTAAGTTTTTACTTTTCTCTGCCTTTTAAAACATCAATAACATCATTCAATTTAAACCCTTTAGCTTGTAGCAGCATGAGGTAATGAAATAATAAATCTGCACTTTCATTTAAAAATAAATCATCATTATTATCTTTAGCTTCAATAACAACTTCAACAGCTTCTTCACCTACTTTTTGCGCTACTTTGTTAATACCTTTAGCAAATAAAGATGCTACATATGATGATGAACTATCTGCATTTTTAACACGATTTTCAATCGTATTTTCTAATTTAGAAATAAATCCAAAATTCTGATTATTAGTTTCATTCCAACAGGTATCAGATCCTTTATGGCAAGTTGGGCCTACAGGGTTGACTTGAATGAGCAATGTGTCATTATCACAATCTAACTTGATATCAACTAGATTTAAAACATTCCCACTTTCTTCTCCTTTGGTCCACAATCTATTTTTTGTACGACTAAAAAAAGTAACTTGTTTTGTAGCTACTGTTTTTTTATAGGCTTCAGCATTCATATAGCCTAACATCAATACATTTTTTGTAGTAGCATCTTGAATGACTGCTGGCACTAATCTGTCGTTATTTTTATTGAAATCTATATTCATAATTTATGCCCGTGTAGACGGGTATTTTTTTAAAAGATTCCTGCGAAAGCAGGAATGACAATTACAATCTAACTTCTATTTGATTTTCTTTTAATTCTTTTTTTAAATCTGGAATTTCTATTTCTCCAAAATGAAATACACTAGCAGCCAATGCTGCATCTGATTTTCCCTCTTTAAATGTATCAATAAAATGTTGGACATTTCCTGCGCCTCCAGAGGCAATAATGGGAATATTAACCTCTTTAGACAGGCGTGCTAACGCTTTATTTGCAAATCCGTCTTTAGTCCCGTCATTATCCATTGAAGTAAATAAAATTTCACCTGCACCTCGTTGCTCAACTTCTTTAGCCCAGTCAAACAAACTAATTTCAGTTGGAATACTTCCTCCTGCTAAATGCACGAGCCAATCATCACCTATTTTTTTTGCATCAATAGCTACAGTAATGCATTGACTGCCAAATTTATTAGATAATTCATTAATTAATTCAGGGTGCTTTACAGCAGAAGAATTAACAGATACTTTATCAGCACCACATTTTAAAAGTGCATCAACATCTTCAATAGAAGAAATTCCACCGCCTACTGTAAACGGAATATTAACTTGTTCTGCAACTTTTAGTACCATTTCTAAAGTTGTTTTCCGTCCTTCTAAAGTTGCAGAAATATCTAAAAAGACCAATTCATCAGCACCAACTTCAGCATATTGTTTTGCTAATTCTACAGGATCACCTGCATCTCTTAAATCCACAAAATTAACACCTTTTACGGTACGTCCATTTTTTATGTCTAAACAGGGAATAATTCGTTTTGTAAGCATATTATAAAAACTTTTCTAAATCGAATAAACTAATTTTATTCTCATAAATGGCCTTTCCAATAATAGCGCCTTCACAACCAATATCTTCAAGAGCTTTGATATCATCTATTGACGTAACTCCTCCAGAAGCAATTAAACGTACAGATTGATTATCACTACTATTCGTACAATCGTTTAATATTTTAGAATATAAATCTACAGCAGGACCCTCCAACATTCCGTCCTTAGAAATGTCTGTACAAATAACATATTGAATGCCTTTGGTTTGATACTCTTTTATAAACGGTATCAATTCTTTATCACTCTTTTCTTGCCAACCACTAATAGCAATCTTATTGTTTAAGCTATCGGCACCAAGAATTATTTTCATACGACCGTATTTTGAAATCCATCCTTCAAAAACATCAGGGTTTTTAACCGCAATACTACCACCTGTAATTTGTGTAGCTCCAGAAGCAAACGCAATATGTAAATCTTCATCTGCTTTTAATCCGCCACCAAAATCAACTTTTAAATTAGTTTTTGTAGCAATTTGCTCTAGTATTTTATAATTAATGATTTCTTTTGCTTTAGCACCATCAAGATCTACTAAATGCAAATATTCAATCCCGCTACCTTCAAATTGTCTTGCAACTTCAAGAGGGTTTTCATTATAGATTTTTTTAGTATCGTAATCACCTTTGGTTAAGCGAACACATTTTCCATCTATAATATCTATTGCTGGTATTATTCTCATATCATTTCCTGCGAAGGCAGGAATCTTATTAATTAGTTCTTTATTCTTTATTAAGCTAAATATACTCGATCTATAATTACCTAAAATCAATTCTATTTATCTCCAGTCACATCATTATCAATAGTTTCAAAACATAATAATGTTGTACGTACTTTTGAACGTGTGCGATGCATTACATCTTTAGGTACTTTTATCATTTGCCCTTTGGTTAATGTTTCTGTTTTTCCTTCAAAATCTACAAATAATTCTCCCTCTATTACATAAAAAAATTCATCACTCTTCGTGTGTTTATGCCAGAAAAAATCTTTCTGTAACACACTTACTCTAACTACATGGTCATTAATTTCACTAACTGGAAAATTTTTCCATTCTTCAGTGATATTCTTTGTTAAATCTATTATATCTAGTTTTTCCATTTTTAAAGTGCTAAAAAATTTTCTAATATTTTAGAACCTATATCTCCGCTCTTCTCTGGATGAAATTGTACACCATAAAAATTATTATTTTGTAATGCTGAGGCGTAACACCCATTATAATTGGTTTCTGCAATACTTTGTTGACTATTTTCGGCATAAAAACTGTGTACTAAATACATATAAACAGCTTCATCAATTCCTTTAAATAAATCTGATTTTAGGTTAGTAATGGTGTTCCATCCCATTTGTGGTACTTTCACTTCATTAGAAAAACGTTTGATATCCACATTAAAAATGCCTAAGCCTTTTGTATGTCCTTCTTCACTAGAATTGCAAAGTAGTTGCATTCCTAAACAAATTCCTAAAACAGGTTGTGTTAACTGAGGAATAATTTTATCTAAACCACTTTCTCTAAGTTTTTTCATGGCACTACTTGCTTCGCCTACACCAGGAAAAATAACTTTATCAGCAGCTTTTATTTCTTCTGGGTTATTAGACAGAATAGCATCAATACAGAGTCGCTTGAAAGCAAACTGAATGCTCTTAATATTTCCTGCTCCGTAATCTATAATTACTAATTTCATAATTACAACATGCCTTTAGTTGACGGCAATATCATTTTTTCTACATCACGTTTTACTGCCATTTTAATAGCTTTTGCAAAGGCTTTAAAAATAGCTTCTATTTTATGATGCTCGTTAATTCCTTCAGCTTTAATATTTAAATTACATTTTGCACCATCTGTAAAAGATTTGAAAAAATGCATAAACATTTCAGTAGGCATTTTACCAATCATTTCACGTTTAAATTCAGTATCCCAAACTAACCAATTTCTACCGCCAAAATCAATAGCTACTTGTGCTAAACAATCATCCATTGGCAAGCAAAACCCATAACGCTCTATTCCTAATTTAT
>CAZECB010000151.1:0-5914 GCA_964510745.1 uncultured Flavobacteriaceae bacterium
TATATATTTTGTGTCTAAAAAATAAGTCACAATCGCTTCTTTCATCAATACGCTTTGTTCTCCTGCTTTTAATGGTGGAAGTTCTGCAGTAATTTTATAATGCGGCCAACCCTCTTCATCGAAATAATCAAATTCATAATACCCATAAGGCTCTAAAAGTTTGCAAATGGAAATATGCATGAGGCTAATTTTATCATCTTTTTTAAAGGTACGGTTGAGTTGGCCCAACTCCTGAACGCCTATTAAATAGATGATTGCATCCAGATCTAATTGATCTCCATCTGCAAATTGATGAGATAGTTTATCAACCAATAGCTCCCATCGTTCTTTTAATTGTTCGTCTCTTGCCATAATAATTTTAAAAATGCAAAGTTAATAAAGGAAACCATCTCTTGTTGTTTTGTCTCAAGAAAAGCGAGTTTAATTTATATATTTGTTAAAATTCTTGAATAATGAGTGTTATAGATATCATTTTAGGTGCTTTAATTTTATTTGGGCTCGCTAGGGGGTTAATGAAAGGACTTTTTGTTGAGATAGCTTCATTAGTTGCATTAATTGGTGGTGTTTATGGTGCTATACATTTTAGTAATTTTGTAGCTTCCTTTTTAGAAAGTCGAGTAGATTGGGATGAACAATATATTAATATTACAGCATTTGCAATTACTTTTATTATCATAGTTATTGCTATTGCCATGGCCGGAAAAGCATTAACTAAATTAGCTGATTTTGCTTCATTAGGTATCATAAATAAATTACTAGGGGGCATTTTTGGAGCTGGTAAAATAACGTTAATTTTAAGTGTACTTTTATTAGTATTTAATAAAATGAATGCTACGTTCCCTTTTACTGAAGATGAAGATTTGGAAAGCTCTGTATTATATAATCCTGTAAAATCTTTAGCACCTAGTTTATTTCCTATTATTTTAGAAATGGGAGAAAAAGAAAAAAGTGTCGATGAAATAAATAACAGCTATAATTTATAGACTGTATCTTGTATATTATTTTTAATCCAAATAAGACAATATTCAAAATTTTCAAAAATATGATCTTCAGATATAAAATCTGGAATAATATCAATACGTTCCATCATATATCTTGGCTGAGGTAATAGCCCCACAAGTAGTGCGTCAACATTTTTTGTTTTTAAATCTTGGAGCATATCTTCCATTACATACAATCCAGATTGATCCATATATTGCATCCTATCCAATCTCATAATTACTGTTGTAGCTGTACTAGGAATTTGCTGTACTAAAGCTTGAAAATCACTTGTAGAACCAAAAAATAAAGGGCCTTTAATATGTTTAATAAAAACTTCTTCTTTTAAATTATCTGGGAAATCAATTTCATCTATCCAAACTTCTTCATTTAAAGATTTAATATTTGAGCTTTTTCCAGTAAGATCCCCTATTTTTTTCATAAACATTAAAGAGGCTATAACTAAACCAATCCCTACTGCATATACCAAATCCCAAAAAGAGGATAATATCAAAACAATAAGCATTATCAATACTTCAGAACTCAGTTTAATTGGACCTAGTTTCATATCCTTTGGTAAACTAGGAATTGCTTTCAATCCTTTATAATCCATCACACCAATACCTACCGTAATTAATATTCCCGCTAAAACTGCCGCAGGTATTTTAGATGCTAAAGGTGCTATTACTAAAAGAATGAAAAATAATAATATCCCTGCAATCATTCCGGATAACCTAGTTTTACCACCCGAATTAATATTTACTACCGTACGGATAGTGGCTCCTGCGCCTGGAATTCCTCCAAATAAAGCTGCAATACTATTGCCAATACCTTGACCTACCAATTCTTTATTAGGTTTATGCTTAGTTTTAGTCATATTATCAGCCACAATACTTGTTAGTAAAGAATCAATTGCTCCAAGTAAAGATAATGCTAATGCTGTAAATATATATGGCTGTATACTATCAAAACTGAAATTAGAAAAAATTTCTGCTTTAAATTGTGGAAGTCCATCTGGTATTTGAGGAATAGGCCTGTAATCTAGCTTCGCTATAATTGCGATGGCAGACATCATTATAAGTGCAACTAAAGTGCTTGGTATTTTTTTTGTAATTCGTTTAAATCCATAAATGATAAATATGGTACCTAGAGCAAGTATTAATTCTAACCAATTTATATTTCTAAAAGCTCTAGGTAAAACTTTTAACGCTCCTAAAACACCTGATGCATTTTTACCTGCAAGTGTTTTAGATTCTTTTAAAACATCTTTTTCAATAATATTTTCACCTATATCAACTCCATTTTTATAATCTTGTAGTGTTAATATTTTATTATCATTCTTATTTTTAGCATCGCTTAAATATCTATTAATTACTACTTCTTCAACTTTGGGTTTAAACTGTTCTACATAAGATTCATCTTCTTTTGGATAATACCCTAAACTAGGTAATATTTGAGTGATCAATATAATAACTCCAATGGCAGTCATAAAACCAGAAACTACAGGATATGGTATGTAGCGTATGTATTTTCCTAATCCAATTGCACCCAAGCCTATTTGGATTAATCCTGCTAATAAAAATACTGTTAAAATTGCTGGTAGCGCCTTGTCTATATCTCCATTATTAGTAGTAATAATACCAGCTATAATAACCATACTAACTGCAGTCATTGGAGCTGTTGGGCCAGATATTTGAGTGCTAGTCCCTCCAAAAAGTGCAGCAAAAAAGCTAATGAAAATAGCACCGTATAATCCTGCACTTGGTCCCAATCCTGAAGATACACCAAATGCTAGTGCCAATGGTAATGCTACAATACCTGCAGTAATACCTCCAAAGGCATCACCTTTAAAATTCGAGAAGAAATTTTTCATAGTACGCTATTATATTTCATGCCGTTTATAAAAAACACTGTTATTTTTATATTAAACAAGTGTATTACTATTTCTAATAATTTGTGATTTAATCTTAAAAATTTACAAATGCAATAATGTTTAGTTGATCTCTACCAGATCTTTCAAAAAACTGATTTAAATACCCTAATTCTAATCTTACATTTTTATTAAGTTTATACCCTAAACCACCATATACTCTATTACGATCAAAAATAGAAGAGTCTCCATTTAAAAATATCTCATTATAGGCAGATAAATATAACTTACGCTTATCTATAGCATTAGCATCGAGTTGCTTTTTTCCTAAAGGAACATTTAAGCTTAAAAAATAGCGAAATCGTATTCTAAAATCACTTTCAATAAAACGTTGCTCAAAACGATAGCGATGACTTACTCCTACACTACCTATTTTTTGCTTGGTCGTAAATTGCTGAAAAATACGATGCTCATTTACAGATACTTTATCATCTGTATTTTCTATAAAATTTCTAGATAATATATATCCATAACCTAATAAAAGGTTATTATTATTTTCAGTTAAGTTATATCCTAGACCTGTTCTTAATAATAATTGTTCAAGGTCTCCAATAGCATTAAAGTTTCTATATTGTACTTCATTATGAATATTCCAGCCTTTCTCTAGTTTTTTATTCCCTATATAAATTAACCAATTTCCAAAGTTACTATCTTGAGCAGTAGCTTTAGAAATGGGTAACACTAATAACGCAATTATTAGTGCTACCCATTTAATGTTTTTTATTTTACTCATAAAAATTAACTGCTCCTGTTTGAATATCATACATCCCTCCAATAATATTTATTTCACCATTATTTTTCATATCAGCGAGCACTTCACTTTCATTCATAATACGTTCTATAGATAATTCAACATTCTTTTTGGCTACATTGTTTACAAAATCTATATTTTTTGAGTTTCTTAAATTAGAATCTTCTGGTGCAGATACACCATCCACAGCTGGCTTTATTTTACTTAACATGCTTGTTAAATTTCCTAACTTAGCATCATCACAAGCGCCTTTTACAGCACCACATGCTGTATGTCCTAGAACTACTATAATTTTAGTTCCTGCTAGTTTTGAAGCAAACTCCATACTTCCTAAAATATCTTCATTTATAAAGTTTCCGGCAATACGAACACTAAATACATCTCCAATACCCTGATCAAAAATTAACTCTGCAGAAACTCTAGAATCTATACAATGTAAAATCGTAGCAAATGGATATTGTCCAGAACTTGTATCATTTACTTGTTCCAACAAATCTCTATTTACTGCTTTGTTATTTACAAACCTTTGATTGCCTTCTTTTAGTATTTGTAATGCTATTGATGGTGTAATATTTGCTTGTGTTTCTTTTGTATGTGCTCTCATAATATTTTTAATTTAATTTGTGTTTTGTTTACTGTTTAATTTAATCTCCCCAGTAACTAATAATGATACATTAAGTTTGTTAATGACCTCTTTTATTCTTGATTCTGTTAAGTTTAATCTATCTTTATGATTATTACCCCCTCTATTTAAACATAATAAGTTAATGTTATCTTTTAATAAATGGTTAGATACTTTCTTTAAAGCATCACTATTTTGTTCAAAAACATGTTCTATAATTTTTTTACCTTTTTTAATCACAGAGAATTCCTTTATTTCATTAGGGTTTTTTATAACTTTAAACGACTGTAGTGATTCTTGTGTATGGTGTTCTAATAAATAGTCGGCAAAGTCTAGGTTAAATGATGATTCTGTAACATTTAATAATCCTAACGATAGAGCTTTATTTGGTTCCAAGCCATTTTCATCAGTAATCATAATAACACCTTTATGGTTTTTTAATACAAAATTGGTAATGTTATTTCTTATAAGGCGTAAGGGTCTAACTTTCCTTTTTCCCAATACAATAATATCTGGATTTCTCTCTTTTATATAGTTTTCGATTTCATTCTTTACATTACCAAAAGAAAACGAAGAGTTGATTTTAATATTATGCTCTTGAGATATTGGTGTTATTAAATTTTGAACCTTTTTAGCAGCATTATTATATGCTGTGTTTATTGTTCGCATAGCAGATAATTGACTGTCTTTGTCTATAATATCTGCAGGTTTCTTTACATAAAATAAGTCAATCTGGCCATTAATCATTTTTGCTAAGCTTACAGCGCTTTTTAATGTAGTGCTTGCAGAGTTTCCTAAATCTGAAAGCACTAGTATTTTATAATTATTGTTTTCCATGACTTATAGATTTAATTATTTCTTAGGTCTAAGTTTAAAAAACTCTATATAACTCGGTGGGTTTTTTTGAATTCCACGTTCAGATACAAGTGTTATATCAATATTACGTTGTTTTGCTTTAAAAGCAAAATCTTCTAATATTTCAACGATATCTGGATCTAAATAACGTGTGCTTCTAACATCTAGTTCTAGAGATGAGTTTTCTGGTAATGCATCTAACTCCTTTAAAATAGATCCTTTATTAAAAAAAGTAACTTCTTCTGCAAGGGTCATTTTTACCTTACCATCTGTAGGGTCATTATTTTCTTTGTGAAGAAAGTGAGAGTTTTTGTAGCTTTTATAAAGTACAATTAATATTCCTACAATTAATCCTAAAGCAAGTCCTTTAAGTAAATCTGTAAGAACAATACCCAAAACGGTCACTATAAATGGAACAAATTGCGTCCAACCTCCATCATACATTGCTTTAAAAGCTGAAGGCTTAGCTAGCTTATACCCTACAATAAAGAGAATAGCTGCGAGTACAGAAAGGGGTATCATTTGTAGTAAAAATGGTATTGCAGCTACAGAAGCAATTAATAGAAACCCGTGAATAATTGCTGATGATTTTGTTTTCCCTCCCGATTGAATATTAGCAGAAGAACGTACAATTACCTGAGTAATTGGTAACCCACCAATGAATCCAGAAATAATATTTCCAGCTCCTTGAGCTAATAATTCACGATTTGTAGGTGTAACACGTTTTTCAGGATCTATTTTGTCTGTCGCCTCTACACATAATAAAGTTTCTAAACTT
>CAZECB010000152.1:0-5836 GCA_964510745.1 uncultured Flavobacteriaceae bacterium
AATAATCAAAATGTTAAAAAAAAGTGTATTTCATCGAATAAAAAAATGTTTTTAACGATAAATAAGAAATAAAACTTACATTTGAAGAGTACTAAAAGAAATAGTTTTTAGTTCAATGGATTAATTAATTAATATTTGCTTATGTTGATGATCTAGTAACCCTAAATCCTTAAACGTATAAAAAAGCAAATTAGAAAAGTCGAGATTGAGGGATCTCGACTTTTTATTTTATATACCTAAAGGTTAAATTAATTCTAGATCCAACTTCTTTTTTAGTTTTTGGTATTTGATGTTTCCAGAATTCTTGTGTAGTTCCTTTCATGATTAATAAACTACCGTGTTTTAATACTAGTTTTTGTTTTAAATTAAAATTGATGTTATGTTTTAATTGAAATACGCGTTCTGCTCCAAAACTAACAGAAGCAATTACAGGGTGTTTACCAAGTTCTTTTTCATTATCAGCATGCCAACCATTACTGTCACTACCATTTCTATATAAATTTAATAAACAGGTGGTGAATTCATGTTTAACTATCTGTTCAATATTATTTTTAATTGTATTTAGCTCATTTGTAAATAGATGAGGTGTCATGGTAATATTAGAATAACTGTAGGGTTTATTATTATTTCCATACAAAGCCGTTAATCTAGGTTGTTTATGAGTTTTACCAAACACTGTAATATCATCTTGTTGCCATTTTATTGTTTTTGTGAGTATATTGAAATAAAAATCAGCAGTTTCAGAATTAAAAAAAATGGGATAATAAATTAGCGAACCATCAGGAATATCAATATTTATGGATTCTGAAAAAGAAAATAACTCCATTTTATAAATTTATTTTAATTTAGCCTGATTACTATTAATATTTGATAAGTTGATTATAGTTTAACTTATTTCAAAAATAAAACCTGAAAAGATGAAAATAAAGAGATTGTTAGTTTTTTTCTTGATTTCGTTTTTAGGATTCTCACAATCAAAAAACGCATTGCCTGATGGGTTTACTTATGTAAAAGAGCAACTTCCGTCAATTAATGTAGAATTGCGATACTGTGGTTTAGAGAATTTTATAGGAAAACCAGTTAATGGGTATAATGCTGAGCGTTGCATTTTATCTACACAAGCGACGAAAGCTTTAGTAAAAGTTCAAGCAGAATTATTAAGCAAAGGCTTGTCTTTAAAAATATATGATTCATATCGCCCACAGCAAGCTGTGAATCACTTTGTATTATGGGCAAGACAATTAAATGATACGCTTAATAAACAAAAATATTACCCCAGAGTGTTAAAAAAAGACTTGTTTAAGGAAGGGTATATTGCTTCTAAATCTGGACATAGCAGAGGAAGTACTGTAGACTTAACTATAGTAAATATTAAAACAGGGATTGTTTTAGATATGGGAAGTCCTTATGATTTTTTTGGAAGAGAATCATGGGTGAACTATCAAAATATTACTAAAGCACAGCGAGATAATAGACTTTTATTAAAATCTGTAATGAATAAATATGGGTTTAGAAGTTATTCTAAAGAATGGTGGCATTTTACTTTGAATAATGAGCCTTTCCCTAATACGTATTTTAATTTTCCTGTAGAATAGGGTTATCTAAAATAATACTTTAATGTTAAACTAACCTTTATTTAAAGTAGAATAAATATCAATGAGTTTATTTAAATCTTTTTTATTTTTTGATTCACCAAAAATATGAATGCGTTTATCCCATTCACTACTATACTTATTATTTATTATGGTTTCTATTAAGCGTGTATTATTGCAATTGTAAATCCTCCATTTTCTTTTTTTATTAAAAACTTCACCTTGCATAATGCCAGTTTTACAACTATCTTTACTAATTTTTATTTCACTTGGATGATTACCAAAGTAGAACCCTTCTGAAAAACTTATAATAGTAGTATCAATATTAGTAAAATAAAAAACATTAAAATCTTCACCTTGTAACTCATCAAATTTATAGTTTTTAGGTAAAGATGCATAAAAATCACTTTTTCCTAATTTATTCTTAATTAAACTCTTTTTGAAAAGCACCTGTTTTACTAATTTAATAGAATCAGTTTGTGTTATAAGCTGTTTTATCTGATCAGTTGTTTTTTTTCACAGGAAAAAGGAAAAACTATAATTAATAATCCATAACTTAATAACAGTTTTAATTGTATTAATGCTTCTAATCATTTTAGTATTTGTTTAATTTAAAGAATAAATAAACCTTTTTTAATTTTATAAAAATCAAATGCTTTTTTTATAAATCTGAATAGTTTTTACATGAAAATGATATAAAGCAAAAAATAACACTTACTTATTAATTTATTGAATTTCATTTTTTTATACGTTTTAATTACATTGAATTTAAGTTTTCTTTTGAATAAAAAAAACTTACAAATACCAATACGCCCAATGCATTAATACAAATTGTAAAGGCACACGCAATATTAAAAGCCATTTAGGAAATCCGGCTCCTGCTTTTTTGCTAGACAACATGTATAAATGCACAGGTAAAAATAAAAGAAGCATTATTACAATTAAATATATGGCTATTGTTCTTGCTTCAGGAATACATAACATAATGCTTAATATAATCTCTGCAATACCACTTAAATGAACTAGTAACTTATGCTTCGGTAAAAAACGAGGCATAATGCGCATAAATGCTTTTGGTTTTACAAAATGCATAATGCCAGCAAAAGCATAAAACCCAGCCATGATGTATAAATGCCAAGGGTTATTCATTTTTATATATGTTTGTATGAATACCAATACCATAATTATTTAAACCAGCATTTAAGAGTTTAGAAGGTTCTTCTTCATTCTTTTTTTCATAGCGATACCATTGACCGCCATTAATAAATACACGTTTTATATAAGTTTGTTTTTCAGAAATTTGATCTGTAAATGGTAATAGTGGTCTAAAATTAGTAGGGACTTTTTTTATGCCTGTTTTTGTTTTAATTTCTTTGTATTTCTTATTAGGTAGTAACTTTCCTGCTCTATCTGTATATCCTAAAACCTGTAGGGATATAAAAACACCTCCTTCTGGGATATAAATACTATTTTCTTCGACATTAAGCTCAAAGATAGATTTGTTTTTTTCAGTAGCGATAAATGTAATAGGAGCATAATTTAAAGGATTTCCAGGAAGTCCATCAATATTATCATAAAACTGAACTTTAAATAATGTTGAAAACACACGTTTTTTAGAATTCTTCCGTTTACGTTCTTTCCAATCAGAAGCTTCTACTTTAATAGGGAAAAATACTTTAGTAATTTTTTTAGCATTACTAGTTTTATTTGGAAAAAATACAGCAATCTCAGATTCTATAGTAGGTAACCAACATTTAAAATAATCATCATGAGTTGTAGGTTTTCTTTTTTCAACTTTAAACTTTCTATTTATATTAGTACTGATCAATATTTCATCTAATTCATTTACTTGGGAGTTTAGCAGAATTTCTTTTGGCAAATCTGATACAGCTATTTTTAATTCTTCAAAGCCTATGGCAGAAATATAAAGCGTGTCAATATCTGGATATAATTTCTTTGTAAAGAAAAAAATGCCTTCATCATCGGCAAAAACCCCATTTCCGTTACCAAATGAAATTGTAGCATAGGAAACAGGGTTTTTAGTTTGACTATTTTTTATAACGATTTGTGCGTTTAGGGAGAACGCAAATAAACTGTATAACGCAAGAAAGTAAACGGTACGCATAGTGTTTACTTATTAACCGCGATCCAATTATTAATCTTATTCTCTAATAGTGCTAAAGGCACGCAACCAGTTTCTAATACTTGATTGTGATATTGACGAATATCAAATTTATCACCTAGTTCTTGTTTTGCTTTTTCACGCAACTCTCTAATTTTTAACTGCCCAATTTTATATGATAATGCTTGCCCTGGGTTAGCCATATAACGTTCAATTTCTCTAGTGATATCTGTTTCACTTTCAGATTCGTTATCTAAGGAGTATTGTATAGCTTGCTCACGTGTCCATCCTTTTGAGTGTAATCCAGTATCGACTACCAAACGAATAGCACGATGCATTTCAGCTGCTAAGGTCCCAAAGTATTGGTAAGGATCATCATATAAGCCTAATTCTTTTCCTAGTGATTCACTATATAACGCCCAACCTTCTCCATATCCACTATACCACAATGTTTTTCTAAACTCTGGTAATTCTGTACTCTCTTGAGTTAATGAAATTTGATAGTGATGTCCTGGAATAGCTTCATGTAAAAACAAGGTTTCATCTTGATGCGTATTGTATTTAGTGACGTCTGGAATAGGCGTGTAAAAAATACCAGGACGCGAGCCGTCTTTAGAGCCTGCATTGTATTCAGCACTAGCAGATTTTTCTCTAAAGGCTTCTGTACGGCGCACTTCAAAGCCTGTTTTAGGCTTCACATCAAATAATTTTTCTATTTGGGGTTTCATACGTTCGTGTATACTATTAAAATTGGCAATCACTTGTTGCGGATCTGTAAATGGCATTAATTTTTTATTGGTCCTTACATCATTAAAAAACTCTTTTAAGGTGCCAGTAAATCCTACTTGTGTTTTTATTTTTTCCATTTCTGAAGAAATACGAGCCACTTCATTTAAACCGAGTTGATGAATTTCATCAGCTGTCATATTGGTCGTTGTATAGGTTTTAATTTGGTGTTTGTAATAGGCTTCTCCATCAGGAATAGCATTTATACCAGAAGTGGTACGCCCAGCTTCCATATAAGACGTATTCATAAAATCGTGAAGTGCTTTATAAGCAGGGATTACTTCTTCAGTTAATTTTGTAGTATAGGCATCAGTTAATGATTTTTTATCTTCTTCAGAAAATGAATCCGGTATATTTTTGATTGGACTATAAAACAAATGCTCATCTAAGTTTTCAATAGCACCAGCTGCTATTTGAGGGATTACCTTAACAATTAATGATTTAGGAAGTACATGCCCTAATTGTATGCCTTCTTCTAGCTTAGCTTTTGCAGAATGCAACCAATCTACATAACCTGTTAAACGTGTGAGCCAATTGTAGTAATCTTCAACAGTTTTAAAGGGTTGAGATCCAGCACCACTGGCTAACTGACCTACAGATAAATTGAGTGTCCACATTTGGTCAATAGGGCGTAAATCTTCTCTAAAATTGAATTTCTCTAAGTTAATATCACATTCCCATTGCAATATGGCTTTGGTCATCTTTTCACTTTCAGAGAGTTGAGTCTCATCAATGCCTTTAAGTAAATCGTTATATCTAGTATAATATGCTTTTAAATTAGTACTGTGCTCGTCTGATAATGGGTTAGGAAATTGATCATTATAACGATTATCGCCTGCTGCAGTAGCATTAAGCGGATTGAGTTTTAAACCATCTTCATAATAATTGTCTAGTATTGTACTAAACTGTTCACTAGTAGTATTTGATGTTTCAATTGGTGTTTTTGTATCATTTTTACAAGATGTAAATCCTAGAGTTAGGAAACAGAATATGAAAAGCTTTTGCATTGGTATGATTTTTAATTTAAGCTTTAAAGATACATATTCTGATGTTTAGACGTATAAAAAAACCGTCTTAACTGAATAAGACGGAGTTTGGTTGTGATTTGTTTTTTTGATTAATCTACCCATTTTCTGGTTTGAGTAAAACCTATATATAATCCAACGCCTGCCATAAAAAATATAAGTGCTGGATATATAGCATCAGACTCTATGCTTGAATAAGTGTCTAGTAAAGAAGCTAGAAATACACCTAGACCTATTCCCATAGATAGAAATGCACTATTTAATACAAAGATTTTCCAAACTGATGAGGTATTTTGCTTTCCTTTTCCAAA
>CAZECB010000153.1:0-5419 GCA_964510745.1 uncultured Flavobacteriaceae bacterium
ACTCACTGATTTGGACATTTTAAATGGTAATTTCAGATTGAGTCATCGCTGCCAAGCCAATAAAACTACCAATTTCGATCATATCTGGAAGAACCCTATGTTCACAGCCACCTAGTGATTCCACTCCTTTAATCGTTAACAAATTGGAACCCACCCCAGTAATATTTGCTCCCATAGAATTCAACATTTTACATAATTGTTGAAGATAAGGTTCACAAGCAGCATTATAAATAGTTGTTGTACCAATTGCAAAAACTGCAGCCATAACTATGTTTGCAGTTCCTGTTACTGAAGCCTCATCTAAAAGCATATAAGTACCTTTGAGTTGCTTTGCTTCTACTCCATAAAAATAATCTTCACGGTTATATCTAAAAGTAGCTCCAAGTTTTATAAATCCTTCAAAATGGGTATCTAACCTACGACGTCCTATTTTATCTCCTCCAGGTTTTGGGATATACCCTTTACCAAAACGTGCTAAAAGCGGCCCCACTATCATAATAGATCCTCTTAAACCACGACCATCTTCTTTAAATTCTTCAGACTCTAAATAAGGTAAATTAACATCATCTGCTTGAAACGTATATGAACCGCGACTTAGTTTTTCAATTTTAACACCTAATTTGCCAAGTAATACAATTAATTTATTGATATCAATAATATCTGGGATATTATGAATCGTTACTTTTTCAGAAGTTAATAATACCGCACATAAAATTTGTAATGCTTCATTCTTTGCACCTTGAGGTTGTATTTTGCCTTTAAGCTTATGGCCTCCTTCAATTTTAAATGTTTTCATGTATGGGTCTTATTTTTTTAGGACATAATCTATTTATACAGACTATAATAAATGGTACGTTGAAATTAACAGTTTTAGATCTACTCAGTAAGTTAAGAAATTATTAATAACGCTTACGATTTCTGTTATTATTGTTTTTCTTATTATTAGAATTCTTTTTACCCGAATTATTATTTGCAAATTTTCGTTTAGATTTCATTAAACTTGCAGCATCACTTAAATCTTCTTTACTGTTTTTTAAATCTATTTTTCCGCCAGAAAGTTCAAATAAATGATTAAAAATCACGTAATCTTCAACAGTATCTTTATTCCAATTTAAAAAACATTTCTTCATATGATTCGCTATAGTATACACTAAAGCTTCTTTCATCTCACCATCTTCCCAAGTATTAGCAACATCAATCATGGTTTTTATATTATTTCCATAAAAACGATATTTTGGGAAATTCTGTGGGTATTTTAATGGCTCTGGTCGTGCTTCTAAAACTTCACGAATAGGTTTATCAAAAGGAGAATCACAGTCTAATTTAAAATCAGACATTATAAAAAGCTGATCCCATAATTTATGTTGAAAATCTGGTACATCTCGTAAATGCGGTTGCATATTACCCATCACTGCAATTATAGATTTGGCAAGTTTATTGCGCTCTTCTTTTGTTTCTCTTGTTGTAGCGTGATTAATCATTTTCTGCATATGTCTTCCATACTCTGGAATAATTAAATGTTCACGCTCTGTGTTGTATTCTAATTGATTTATCAAAATGTATGTGTAGAATTATAAATTATAGAAGTTTAATAGAATTGCAAAATACAAAAAAATTAACGAATGTGTCACTGCTTCTATATTCTTTTTTGTTGTGAATTATAAAGAAATGACGCCTTCAATATTATCTGAAACTTCTATATATTTAGCTATGACTGCGTCAGCATTTTTCATAACTACATTAATAGAAATACTTGTATACTTACCATTTTTAGACTCTGTAGTACTAATAACAGCACCTTTAAAATCAAAAAGTTTTCCAACTTGTTTGATTTTGTCTTTATTAGTTTTTACAATAAATTTATACAAATATTCTGAAGGCCATGAAGTCGTTTCTATTAATTGTTCTTTTAGTTTTTTATAAAACGCTTCTGCATCGGGTTTATCTGCCATAGTTTCATTTTTTACGAGTTGCAAAGATACAGCTTCATAGGTTAATAAATTACTACTTTAAGGTAACAATAAAAAGTAATCTCTAACATTTTTTATTTTCCTTTTAAATCACGAATTTTACAGCTAAAACCTTGCCAATCTTGAATACAAAGCGTATTGTTATTACCGGAGGGCCTGGAACAGGAAAAACCTCTATTATAAATGAACTTATTAAACGAAATTATACGTGTTTAGAGGAAATATCACGTCAAATCACTTTAGATGCAAGAGCAAAAGGTACAGAGCAATTGTTTTTAACTAATCCTTTATTATTTAGTGATTTACTTCTAAAAGGAAGACTTACTCAATTTGAAGATGCTAAAAAAAGCACATCTAATCTTATTTTTTATGACAGAGGCATTCCAGATATTACAGCTTATATGAACTATGCTAACAATAATTATTCATCTAAATTTATTGAAGCTTGTAAAAATAATATTTATGATACGGTATTTGTTTTAGCTCCATGGCAAGCCATTTTTGAAAGTGATAATGAACGTTATGAAAATTTTGAACAAGCCTCAGAGATACATCAATATCTAATAGATACTTATAACACATACGGATATTCATTAATTGATGTTCCTTTTGACACAGTAAGCAATCGTACTAATTTTATTTTAAACCAAATAGAAGCGCTTTAATTAATGCAACATCCAATACAAATACTAGAACGCTATTGGAACTTCACAAGCTTTAAACCGCTACAGAAAGATATTATTAATGCTGTTATTGAGAATGAAGATACTTTTGCTTTACTTCCAACTGGCGGTGGAAAATCTATTTGTTTTCAAATTCCAGCACTTGCAAAAGAAGGGATTTGTATTGTCATTTCACCTCTTATTGCATTAATGAAAAATCAAGTTCAGATTTTAAAAACTAAAGGTATAAAAGCTATTGCATTAACCAATGACTATAATTATGAAGATGTAAGTATCATGCTCGATAATTGTATTTATGGTAATTATAAGTTTTTGTATTTATCTCCAGAGCGTTTACAGAATGAAATTGTACAAGAACGTATAAAGCAAATGAATGTAAATTTGATTGCTGTTGATGAAGCACATTGCATTTCACAATGGGGAAATGATTTTAGGCCTGCCTATAAAGATATAACCTTATTACGTGAACTTCAACCAAGCGTCAATGTTATTGCATTAACGGCATCTGCGACACCTAAAGTCATTAATGATACTATAAAATCTCTAGATTTTATTAATCCAAAAGTTTTTAAACAATCTTTTAAAAGAGAGCATTTAGCATATATGGTATTTGAAGCTGAAGACAAACAGTATAAAATTCAGCAAATTCTTAAAAAGAATACTGCATCATCTATAATTTATGTACGAAATCGAAAAAGTACAGTAAACATTAGTAAGCAACTCATTAATAATGGATTTACGAGTACCTATTATCATGGGGGATTAACAAATAAAGAAAAAGATATAAATTTTTCAGAATGGCTAAATAATAAAAAACAAGTCATGGTTGCTACCAATGCCTTTGGAATGGGTATTGATAAACCAGATGTAAAAACAGTTATTCATGTAAATTTCCCAGAAAGTATAGAAAGTTATTTTCAAGAAGCTGGTCGTGCAGGAAGAGGTGGGCAAAAAGCATTTGCTGTTATATTAAAGCATAAGGGAGATGAACAACTTTTAAAAAATCAATTTTTGAGCGTGATTCCAACAGTAGACTTCGTGAAAAAGGTATACAGAAAACTTTGCAACTACTTCCAAATTTCTTACGGTGAAGGTGCATTAACTACGCATCAGTTTAACTTTAATGATTTTTGCAAAACCTACCGGTTTAATAAATTAACAACATATAATGCAATTCAAATTTTAGATCGTACCAGTGTTTTGAATTTAACTCCTCAGTTTAATAACCGCACTACCGTTCAATTTTTAACAAGTAATACTAAGTTATTCTCTTATATAGAGACACACAAAACAACCAATACTATTATTAAAACTATACTTAGAACTTATGGCGGTATCTTTGATCAAAGTGTAAAAATTGACATTAATTTAATCGCTGATAAATCATCTAATAGCGAGGCTACTGTAATTGCCATTTTACAAAACTTAGAAAAAGATGCTATTATTTCTTTAAAACTTATTAAAACTGATGCTGACGTCACATTTATTCAACCACGTGAAGATGATAAAACAATAAACCGAATTGCAGCTACTATAGAGCAGCAAAATGCCCTTAAAAAAAATCAAGTTGCTTCGGTTTTAAACTACGTATATAATGACAATATTTGTAAAAGTGTACAGCTACTCTCTTATTTTGGAGAAACAGATACGGAAGATTGCGGAATTTGTTCAGTATGCATTCATAATAAAACAAAAGTCACTAATCAAATAGAACTTGATAAATTATCCAAAATAATTTCGACTTTAAAAGAAAAAGAGCTAACATCAAGAGAGTTAAGTGAATTATTACATATTAAAAGTTTTGAAATAAATCAACTTTTAAAACAATTATTAGAAAATAATTATATAACAATTACCAATATAAATACCTATAAATTAAAATAAACATGAAACATACATTGAGAATTATATTTATGGGAACCCCAGATTTTGCAGTAGCTACATTAAAGACATTAGTTGATAATGATCATAATATAGTAGGTGTTATTACTGCGCCAGATAAACCTGCAGGAAGAGGTAGAAAATTAAATGAATCTGCCATAAAACAATACGCTATAGCAAATCAACTTAATGTTTTACAACCTACAAATTTAAAGGACGATGCATTTGTTAACCAGTTAAAACAATTAAATGCTAATTTACAGATTGTAGTGGCGTTCAGAATGCTTCCAAAAGTAGTTTGGCAAATGCCTCAATATGGTGCATTTAATTTACATGCATCACTACTTCCTAATTATAGAGGTGCAGCGCCAATTAACTGGGCTATTATTAATGGAGAAACAAAAACTGGGGTTTCTACTTTTTTTATAGATGAAAAAATAGATACGGGAGAAATGATTTTACAAGAAGAAACTCCTATACATTCAGATGAAACTGTCGGTGAGCTACACGATCGATTAATGATTATTGGAAGTTTATTAGTTTTAAAGACGGTTGATTTAATAAGCAATGGCAATGTAGTAACTATACCACAACCAGAAAACGCAGCCATAAAAACAGCCTATAAACTTAATAAGGATAATTGTAAAATAGATTGGAATCAATCTTTAGACCATATATATAATAAGGTAAGAGGGTTAAACCCATATCCAACAGCTTGGTGCTTACTTAAAAATAATAATCAACTACTTAATGTAAAGGTTTATCAGGTTGAAAAAGTATCAGAATTACATGAATTTCCTATCGGAAAAATTATTATTTCTAAAGAAGAAGTGAAAGTTTCAGTAAATCAAGGGTTTATAATATTAAAAGAAATTAAACTTCCAG
>CAZECB010000153.1:5429-5824 GCA_964510745.1 uncultured Flavobacteriaceae bacterium
AAGCGAAAAATGGATGTAAAATCACTTTTAAACGGGTTTAATTTTGATATGGATGTAAAAATGCTCTAAACCCCTATAATTACTCATATTCTTAAAAATCATGTGAAATTGGTTGGCTTTATTAACATTTGTCTCAAGTTATTAACAAAAACGCCCATTTCCCTTGCTATTACTTGCGTAAACCGATATTACGTATAAATTTGTAAGCGGAATTAACAAAAAACGTTAACCCAACTTTATTTTAATAACTTAAATTTTTATTTATGAACAAAACAGATTTAATCAATGGAATGGCAGAAAATGCAGGAATCTCAAAAGCAGCTGCAAAAAAAGCATTAGACTCATTATTAGTTGATATTGAAGGTTCTTTACAAAAAGGAAACAGAGTATCTCTA
>CAZECB010000154.1:0-5805 GCA_964510745.1 uncultured Flavobacteriaceae bacterium
CTTCTTTTGATTTAACTAATGCGTCTTCTGATTTTGTTGCTGTTGAATCTGTTGCAGTTTCATTCGTATTGTTTCTACCTCGTCTGAAAAAATTCCTGAAATCAGCATCATCAACTTTCTTGATCGCGGTGGCTTTAAAGGCTACATATTGTCCTATTTGACGAGATTCGTTTTCCATTTTCCATTCTAATTTTGGCAACTCATCTTTTATTAAAAACTGTTTCCCAAAAAACTCCTGTTCTTGAAGTACTTGTGCATCTTTAACATTTTTATATTGATCTCCTGGAGCAAAACTATTTGCAAAACCACCAAAACCTCTTCGTCCTTGACCTCCTACTGTTGGAGCATCTAGCTTAGCTTCTTCTTTATACATAGATTCTGCTTGATTAAAACGAAGCGTGTATGTTTTTTCAAAATTTCGTTTTAACCGTTCTGCAAATTGTTTTTTCTGCTCTTCAGTTAACTGCCGTCTTCCTCCACCTATATTATCTAAATCTATAGCCCGTTTAGATTCATAAATAGCAACGCCTTGAAAATCTTTCTGTGCATTACCATTACTAAAATTAAAAATTAAAGTAAGTAATAGTGCGTATTTTAATTTATTAACGATTGATTTCATCTTGTTTTTGTTTATTTTAAAGACTTGTAAAATTACATATTTCACAACCTTTAGACTTTAAACAACTTATAAAGTTTAATTCTCAATCGTTAAAGTATTCTTAAAAACTAACCTCCTATTTCTTGAAAGATGACTCCCCCTCTGCTACCACGAGATCTAAATTGCTCTCTTAACTCTTCATTTTTCTTTTTTACAATAGCATTAAATTCTGATTGATTTACTTTCTTACCCTTTTTAGGCTCCTTAATTTCAATTTTATTTTTAGGGTTTAATACAATTTTGCTACAAATAGTAGTGGTTCTACCATCATTAACTTCTAATATCAAACCTGGAAGTCCATGATAAATATCTGGCCCAGTTCCTACCGGTATTTGTGGTGTATACCAAGCGGTAATTGTTACTGTTTCTTCTTTGGTTTCTGGTTCCTTTTCTTCGTCATCGTCTTTGTTTGATTTCTTATCATTCACACTAAAACTAGTAAAACTACTCACAATTACTGTTTTTGTAATTGTTTTAGTCGCCTTATAACAAGTATATTGCCCAATATTTTTAGTTTCGTTTTCAAGTTTCCAATCGTGTTTTTGAAGCTCATCTTGAACTAAAAACAGTTTACTATAAGATTCATTTGAGCTTGTATATCGATTTTCTTTTATGTTTTTATATAATATATCTCCTCCAGCAGCAGTAGTGGAACTTATTGATATACTAAACCCACTACTATTAGGTTGTGGCGCTGACAGTTTTTCCTCTTTTTTATAAATAGATTGCCCTTTATCAAACTCAAGTGTATAAGTTTGTTGAGACCCTTTTTTTATTGCTGCTAAAATTGTTGCTTGCATTTCAGCTGAAACTCCACTCTTCGCAAGATTATCTTCACTGTTTACATTATCTAATTTTGTAAGCGTTTTATAAGTTGCCAATCCTTGAAAATCTTTCTGCGCATATAGCCCTGAGACCATAAATAATAAAATGAGTGTTTTAAATAATGTTTTCATGTGTTTAATTTTTATATAATATTCATTTTTTGATTTCTACATTACAAATATGACAACTATTTATCTCTTTTAAAGTTAACGAGTGTTAACTAGTGTTAAGCGATTAGTTTTAATATATTTTAACATTTACTTTTGACCTATGAATGAAAGAAAATATAAATGGATTTTATACACTATAATTTTTGTAATTCTTGGCACCATTAGCATACAAGTGTATTGGAATTATAAAAATTACATCATTAACAAGCAACAATTTATTAATGATGTACAGATTAGTTTAGATAATGCTGTAGACACTTATTATTCAGAATTAGCAAAGAAAAATACTATAGGGTTTACTTATAGTTCTGAATCAGAAGAAAACTCTTTAGCTAGGAAAAATATTTTAAGAAATATATTAGAAAAAATAGACACTGTTAATGAATCATTTGGCAATCTTGACTCTATCTCTGTTTCTAACGTTAATGGAGTTAAAGTTTTTAGAGGTTCAAAAACAGACTCTTTAATAAGTAATGAAAGAAATAAAAAAAAATTTACTTATAGAAGTGTAGTCGGTTTAAATCCTAATTTAGAAGTAAGAGATTCTGTCTTCATAGAAGAAATAAAGGAATTAAGTACCAGTATTGTATTATCTTTCTCTAAAGACTCCTTAAACTTAAAACGCATAGATTCTTTATTTAACAATGAATTAAAAGATAAATCTTTAGCTTTTAATTACGGGTTATCATTTAAAGAAAATTATAAAAAACCTCAATATTTTAAATATTCTAACATTGAAGAAGCTGAATTAAGCAGAGTTTCAAAATCTAATTTATTACCAAAAAATGGAATTTTAAAAGCGCATTTTTCCAACGAAACTAAAATAATTTTACAACGAAGTTTATCGGGTATTTTAATTTCTACACTACTTATATTAGCAGTCATTAGTTGCCTTTTCTATTTGTTAAAAATTATAAAACATCAAAAACAATTAGCCGAAGTTAGAAATGATTTTATCAGCAACATAACCCATGAATTTAAAACACCTATTGCTACTATAGGAGTAGCATTAGAAAGTATTAAAGATTTTAATATTATTGATGACAAAGAAAAAACTAGAACTTATTTAGACCTCTCCAACACACAACTATCCAAGCTCAATATAATGGTTGAGAAGTTATTAGAAACTGCAACTTTAGATAGTGAAAACTTAAATTTAAATAAAGAAGAAACTAATATTGGTGATACGCTAAATTTAATAATTAGCAAACATCAATTACAACCTGAAAACAAACATATTTCGTTTTCTCATCCTCAAGATATAATTATTGGTAATATAGATACTTTTCATTTTGAAAACGTCATCAACAATATTATTGATAATGCTATAAAATATGGGGGGGCTAACATCAATGTAGATCTAAAACAATCTGCTATTGCTTTCACTATTTTAATTTCTGATGACGGAAATGTATTAACTAAAACTGATGCTTCTAAAATTTTTGAGAAATTTTACCGCATCCCTAAAGGAAATACACATGACGTGAAAGGGTTTGGTATTGGCTTGTATTATGCAAAAAAGATTATTGAAAAACATGGCGGTACTATTAGTTTAGATATCGACAACTCACTAACTACTTTTAAACTCTCTTTTCCAAATGGATAAATTAATCACCATACTTTTAGCAGAAGACGAACCTGCTTTAGGCTTAATTATAAAAGAAAGTTTAGAAACTAGAAACTTTAAAGTATTGCTTTGTGAAGATGGCGACATCGCATTTAAAACTTATAAAAAAGAACAGCCTGAACTATTAGTTTTAGATGTTATGATGCCAAAAAAAGATGGGTTTACTTTGGCAAAAGAAATTCGTTTAGAAGATGAGACCATTCCTATTATTTTCTTAACTGCAAAATCACAAACACAAGATGTGGTTGAAGGTTTCACTATTGGTGGTAATGATTACTTAAAAAAACCTTTTAGTATGGAAGAGCTTATTGTGAGAATACATAATCTTCTTGATCGCACCAATCAGCAAAAAATTTCGGAGATTATTGAATTTGGAGATTTTACATTTGATTTTCCTAAGCAAATGCTTCAATATAAAACAGAAGAAAAATTGCAATTAACACATCGCGAAGCACATTTATTATTTCATTTAATAAAAAATAAAAATCAAGTTTTAGATCGCACCGTTATTCTAAATAAACTTTGGGGAAATGATGATTTTTTTAATGCACGTAGTATGGATGTATTTATCAGTAAACTTAGAAAAAAATTAGCTAAAGACAATTCTATACAAATTGTAAACGTTAGAGGGTTTGGATATAAATTAATCTGTTAAACTTTGGATTGATTTTTGTATTTTTCAAACCTATGCAGTTTATAAAATATTTGTTTCTATTTCTATCAGCTCCTGTTTTTGCCCAGCAAGAAGTCACGCTTAATTTCATAAAAAAAACGAAATTAAACGCTAATTTAATTGCAAAAGTTGATAATTTTGAAAAACTCTACTATACTCAAAACAGTCGATTAATAAAGAAAGATCGCGATAAAGAAACGACTTATAGCAATATTCAGTTAGGTGAAATGACTTCGGTTGATGCCTACAATCCATTAAAAATAAATATATTTTATAGAGATTTCAATACTGCTGTAGTTTTAGATAACCGCTTAGCAGAAATCACTCGTATTGATTTCAACGCTTTAACACCTTTTAGAAACGCAACCCATATCTCAACAGGAAATGATAATACGATTTGGCTTTTTAATCAAGACACGCAGCAACTAGAAGTTTACGATTATAAAAATAATTTCACACGGTTTGTAACACTACCTATTCAGGGTGAGGTTATCAATTTGGTGAGTAACTATAATTTTTGTTGGGCACTAACCAAAGACTATATTTATACCTATAGTTATTTTGGAAGTTTAGTTTCAAAAACAGAAAATGAAGGTTATACACAAATCTCTGAAAACAACGAAAATTTAATATTATTAAAGGATAACACACTGTTTTTAAGAGTGAAAAAAGAAGTTGAAATTCAACCGCTTAAACTCCCAGAATTGTTAATAAAACAGTTTTTTGTAACGGGTGAAACCTTGTATATTTACGACGATGAATATCTTCATCAATATCAACTAGAAATAAATTAAGCCTATGCATGTTGCTATCGCTGGAAATATTGGCGCAGGAAAAACTACGCTCACAAAATTACTCGCAAAACATTATAAATGGGAAGCACAGCTTGAAGATGTAGTAGACAATCCATATTTGGATGATTTTTATAACCAAATGGAACGTTGGAGTTTTAATTTGCAGGTGTATTTTTTAAATAGTAGATTCAGTCAAGTTCTTCAAATACGAGAAAGCGGGAAAGATATTATTCAAGATCGTACTATTTATGAAGACGCTCATATTTTTGCACCTAATCTTCATGCCATGGGGCTCATGACTAATCGTGATTTTGAAAATTACAAATCACTTTTTGACCTCATGGAGTCTTTAGTGAAAGGTCCAGATTTATTAATTTACTTACGCAGTTCTATTCCTAATTTAGTAGGGCAAATTCATAAACGTGGTCGTGAGTATGAAAACAGCATTAGCATTGATTATTTAAGCAGACTAAATGAACGTTATGAAGCTTGGATACACGGTTATGACAAAGGCAAATTATTAATCATAGATGTTGATGATTTAAACTTTGTTGATGATCCTGAAGATTTAGGAACCGTTATTAACAGAATTGATGCTGAAATAAATGGTTTATTTTAACACATTAAATAATCCAACTAATTTTTCAAAACTATGACATACAAAAACATATTCTGTCTGTTATTACTGTTTGCTTCTATTTTAACAATTACTGCACAAAAACATCAAGATCGATATAATACTATTGACGTTTTAAACTATAGGTTTAATATTGAATTATCTGATGCTACAGATGTTATTAAAGGAGTGGCTGAAGTAAAAATTAAATTTAAAAAAGCTATTAGTAGTTTTCAATTAGACCTAGTTAAAAAAGAAACTTCTCTTACAGGAATGTATGTAGAATTAGTTTCTGAAAACGGAACCACCATACAGCATACGCATGCTAATGGAAAGCTAACTTTTTCCATAAATAAAACAATACCTAATGAGGTCAGAATTTATAGTATCACTTATAAAGGAGTTCCTGCAGATGGATTGATTATTTCAAAAAATAAACATG
>CAZECB010000155.1:0-2493 GCA_964510745.1 uncultured Flavobacteriaceae bacterium
GAATCAAGACTATTTAATTAAAATTTTGAATATCAAAGTATGATTTTGCCCTGGTTAAATTAGGAGGATATGGCTACGATTTACTTATTTTACTTAATCGTTTATAAATTGGTATTAATTAAACGAGGGAAGGAAAAGTATTCGTTATCAAAAAAAATAAAGAATAGTGTAAAACGTGCTGTAAAATACATCAATGATTTTGAAACTGTCGCTTCAGATCTTGCTATCGAAAAAGGTTATGACTATGTAATTTGTGGGCATATCCATCAACCAAAAATGAAGATAAAAGAAAATGCTTTAGGCAAAACTACATATTTAAATTCTGGTGATTGGGTAGAAAATTTAACGGCCTTAGAATATCAATTTAAACATTGGAAAATTTACAATTATAACGAAGATAAGCTATCTTCTTTTTTTGCTAACCAAGATCTAAAAGATATTGAGACTCAAGATTTAATTGCTGCAATTACTATTATAGAAGATAAATCTATCTAAGCTATAATTTAAAGATCTTTAACCTTTAAATTTTAATGGCAAATGCACTACTTTTTTTGTTTCAAAAAAATCTTCTTGGAAATAATTAGTTAACTCAAACAAAGTCGCCTTAGGATAGTCTTTTAATTCCTCCGTTAAATCACCTCCTTTTAAATACAAAATTCCATTTTTAAGGTCATGATTACTTTTTTTAGTTATTTTTCGTTTTACCCAAGACACAAAACTAGGCATTGCCGTTACTGCTCTACTTACAATAAAGTCATAAGTATCATTTATAGCTTCTACCCTACTATGAGTTACTTTAATATTTGCTAACTCTAAATCTTGAGTAATCGCTAGAACTACTTTTAGTTTTTTATTAATACTATCTACCAAATGAAAATGGCATTCAGGAAACAGAATAGCTAGTGGTATTCCAGGAAAACCGCCGCCAGTACCAACATCCATAATTTTTGTGCCAGATTTAAATTCTATCACTTTAGCAATGCCTAATGAATGCAATACATGACGTAAATACAATTCTTCAATATCTTTTCTAGAAACTATATTAATCTTAGAATTCCAATCTAAATACAGATCATATAACTTCGAAAATTGCTGTTGTTGTATCTCTGTTAGGTTAGGAAAGTATTTTAATATGAGTTCCATATAAGCGTTAAATTTTCACAAAAATACAGCATTACAATCACAAATATCAAAATCAACCCGACTAAGCATGTATTATTTAATTATATTAGCACTTTCAATAAATTGTAATGAAAGAAAAAACAATATCATTCTCTAGAGTAGACTCTGCTAAATTTTTTAGAACACTTAACAAGCGTGTGAATAACTACTTTAAAGATAATAATATAAAAAGAACAGGTAATTGGAAACTATGGGCAAAAACTATAGTGATGTTTACGCTTTTCTTATCTCCTTATTTTTTAATTTTAACTTTAGATTTATCTGGATGGATACAATTACTTTTAACTATTGTTATGGGTATTGGTATGGCTGGTGTAGGTATGAATGTCATGCATGACGGTAATCATGGATCTTATTCTAATAAAGAATGGATAAACAGATTAATGGGAAGTAGTATATACATCTTAGCAGGAAACACATATAATTGGAAGGTACAGCACAACGTATTACATCATACTTATACAAATGTACATGGTCATGATGAAGATATGGATGCTGGACGTGTACTTCGTTTTACTGAACATTCTGAATGGCAATGGCATCATAAATTTCAACATTACTATTCGTTCATACTCTATGGCTTTTTAACTATTAATTGGGCGATTACTACAGATTGGCAGCAAATGAAACGGTATATGCAACGCAAATTATCTTACGGTAAATTCCCTAATGCTGTTGCAAATTGGAGTAAATTAGTAATTTCTAAAATTCTCTATATTGCTATTTGGATTGTTTTACCATTACTTATTTTAGATATTAGCTGGTGGAAAGTATTATTAGGCTTTTTTATTATGCATTATACTGCTGGGTTAATTTTGAGTGTTGTATTTCAATTAGCACATATTATTGAAGATGCAGAAATGCCTTTACCTGATGCTGATGGTGCTTTAAAAAATACTTGGGCGATACACCAACTAAAAACAACAGTTAATTTTTCGCCACGTAGTAAAATTGTAAATTACTTCACTGGAGGCTTAAATCATCAAGTTGAGCATCATATTTTCCCGCATATTTCTCATGTACATTATGGAAAAATAGCTAAAATTGTAAAAGAAACAGCTAAAGAATTTAATTTACCCTATAATGAGTACAAAACTACTAGAAAAGCCATTATAGCGCATTTCAAACACCTCAAATTAATGGGTAAAAAACCAGCTTTAAGCATATAATTTTTTTAATGATCAAGCAACTATCTGATAGAATAAACAGCTTATCTACTTCACAAACTCTAGCCATGGCAGTTAAGGCCAGAGAGCTAAGAGCAGAAGGTAAAGATATTATAGGATTAAGTCTAGGAGAACCAGATTTTAA
>CAZECB010000155.1:2503-5742 GCA_964510745.1 uncultured Flavobacteriaceae bacterium
TGATAATTACAATTCATATACTCCTGTTGATGGTTATGCAGAATTAAAAGATGCTATTATCACTAAGTTTAAACGTGATAATCAGTTAACATATAATCGGTCACAAATTGTAGTATCTACTGGAGCAAAGCAAGCACTTGCTAATATAGCTGCAGCTATGATTAACCCTGGTGATGAAGTAATTTTACCTTGCCCTTATTGGGTAAGTTATAGTGATATTGTTAGTTTTAATGAAGGTATTCCTCTTGAAGTAAAAACACTTATTGATACTGATTTTAAAATGACACCTGAGCAGTTAGAAACTGCTATTACTCCAAAAACAAAAATGCTATGGTTTAGTTCACCATGCAACCCAAGTGGTTCTGTGTATAGTAAAACTGAATTAAGAGCCTTAGCAGACGTACTTCAAAAGTATCCTCATATTTATGTGGTTTCTGATGAAATTTATGAGCATATTAATTTTATAGGAGGTCATTTTAGTATGGCTCAATTTGATGATATGTATGATCGTACTATCACCGTTAACGGGGTCTCAAAAGCATTTGCAATGACGGGATGGCGTATTGGGTTTATAGGCGCTCCAGATTGGATTGCTCGTGCCTGCAATAAAATGCAAGGACAAGTGACTAGTGGCGCTAATTGTATTGCGCAACGTGCTGTTATAGCTGCTATGGAAGCATCCCCAAATAAAATACAATACATGATTGACGAATTTAAAATACGTCGTGATCTTGTTTTAGATTTGCTTAAAGATATTTCAGGGTTTAAAACGAATGTTCCCGAAGGTGCTTTTTATGTATTTCCAGATATTTCTTATTATATAGGCAAAAAAATTAAAGGGCGACCGATTAGCTCTGCTAGTGATTTTTCAATGCTTTTACTAGAAGAAGCAAATGTAGCTACTGTTACTGGCGAAGCGTTTGGTAATCCAAATTGTATTCGTATTTCATATGCAGCATCACAAGAGCAGTTAATTGAAGCTATTAATCGTATAAAAGCTATTTTAAGCTAAAAAACATCCTTAATTACAGCATAAAATCCTCACTTTATAAAATTATTGTAAGGATTTATTATTTATCTACATTAAAAATTTAGTCAGTTCAAGTAATGCTAATCTTAAAAATGACACTACTATAATTGTAAAAGTAATAAGCACAATAACTCTCTTTTTTGTACGTTGTTTTCGTTCTTCAATTAAACGTGCTTTAATACGTTTTAAAACATGAGGTTTTGCTTCTGGAAAGTTATATTCTAACTTTTTTCCAGAACTTTTATTACCTACAATTCCTTTAAACCTATCACGTTTTAACAATAAGTTCTTGTTATTTTTTATAACAACATTCATAGATGAAAATGCTCCAAATGCCATAGTTTTGAGTATTTAAAGTTTACGTTTAATTTTTAGATACAGAAAGCCTGTTGGTTAATTTACCAATATCTTCCTTGCAATACATTTGTATGAAAAACTTACGCTTTATACAATAAAGTGCTATATAATTGTACGCTTAAATAAGTACAATTGCTAATGTGACCACAAAAACAGAAAGTTTTAAAATAGTTTCTATACTTGAAGTGATTTGGTATCGTTTCCCTTTAACGCGTTGTTTAATACCAAATACAGATTTTGGGCAATGGTTAAAGAAATTACCATTAATTTCTTGTTTGTAATTTGAATTTAATAAACCTTCATTTTTAAATTTAAACGCTGGTTTATTCTTTCTGGGTAATGGTTCAATGTTTTGTGTTGTTACTACTAGTTCCATGATTGTTTGTTTTTAATTGATTACACCTATATGACGCTCATTAAAACAAAATGTTACAAGAAATCGATTTCTAAAGCATTAGTTATCAACTCAAATATCACGGGAAATATTATAAATACTGATAGTTTGAAGAGTTGAAGTATTTTTAAAAATAGTATTTTTTGATATCAAAAACACGTTGTAAAAAGAGTTAAATCATCTATTTCTCCAAAAAAATGGAGTTAACAATATTAATACTGTAAACAGCTCTAAACGTCCAATTAACATTAAAAATGAACTCCACCATTTCCCAATAGTTGGCATGTCATAAAAATTATTTACAGGACCAAAATCACCTAATGCAGGACCAACATTTCCTAAACAAGATGCAGCCACACCTATTGCCGATTCAAAATCTAACCCTATTATAGAAAATACTAAAGCTCCTATTATAAAGGATAGCATATATACAATAAAAAAGGCAAGTATATTAAATACAATCTTTTCTGAAACTGCTTTCTTATTATATCGTACAGGTAATATGGCATTAGGATGTAATGCGCGTTTAAATTCTAAAATTCCGTTTTTAACCATTATTAAATGTCGTACTACTTTAACACCTCCAGAAGTACTTCCTGCTGAACCACCTAAAAACATAAGTCCAAAAAAGAACACCATCAAGAACGAAGTCCATAAGGTATAGTCTGCAGTTACAAAACCTGTGGTAGTAGCAATAGATAATACTTGAAATAGTCCATGCCTAAAAGCACTTTCTGCTTCTCCCCATACCATTGGTTGAGAAATAGAAGATAATGTTGGATCTGTATAAAAATAAATAATTACAGCAGCTAAGACTGTAAAAATAGCTATGAATTTTAAATATAATTTAAACTCTTCGTCTTTAAAAACTCGCTTTATCTTTCCTTTAAATGCAAAATAACTTAATACAAAATTAGTCCCGGCCAAAAACATGAATAGAATCGTTATGTATTGAATAATGGGTTGCCCATTCCAATGTGATAAACTTGCATTTTTAGTAGAGAATCCTCCTGTAGATAAAGTAGTCATGGAGTGGTTTAATGCATCAAAAAATGACATTCCTGATACATTAAGCAAAATGGTTTCAGCAGCTGTATATCCAAAATAAATTAACCATAATCGCTTTGCTGTATCTGTAATTCTAGGATGTAATTTATCTGCACTTGGTCCTGGGGCTTCAGCTGCAAACAATTGCATCCCTCCAATACCTAATAAAGGCAATATAGCTATTGCTAATACTATAATACCCATACCGCCAATCCAATGAGTCAAGCTTCTCCAAAACAAAATACCTTTAGGTACTATTTCTATATCATTTAAAATAGTAGCTCCAGTAGTTGTATATCCTGATATTGTTTCAAAAAAGGCATTGGTAAAATTAGGGATAGTACCTGTTAACACATATGGCAACGTTCCAGAAAATGTCATAACCAACCAACCAAAGGCTACTACCATATA
>CAZECB010000156.1:0-5710 GCA_964510745.1 uncultured Flavobacteriaceae bacterium
CAGTAAGTTGTTGTTTGTGATTATTATGAGTTAACTCTAAACGTTTTAAATTAAACGTGTATTCATTTATTTGTATCGTATTTTCATTAGATAAATGAGTAACAGATTTAGATGTTCTTTTTAAAATATTGTTAAGGCGTAGTACCAATTCATCGGCTTCAAAAGGTTTGGCAATATAATCGTCTGCTCCTAGTTTGAGCTCTTTAATTTTATCTTCTTTGAGTTTACGAGCAGTTAAAAAAATAAATGGGACTTCAGGGTTTAATTCAATAATTTGTTCGGCTAAAGTAAACCCATCTAGTTTTGGCATCATCACATCTAACACACAAATATTAAAAGCCTCTTTTTTAAATAATTCTAAAGCAGCTTTACCGTCTTTTGCCCAACTGATTTGAAATCCTGATATTTCTAAATATTGCTTTAATATGTTTCCAAAATCTTGATCGTCTTCGGCTAATAAAACTTGTTTTTGATGAATTTCCATTTATTTATAAGTCTAAGGGGATTATGATATTAAATGTACTGCCTTTATTTAATTTACTATCTAGATTAATACTACTTTGATGTGCCCTAATGATTTCATTGGTGTAAAATAACCCTAAACCTAAACCTTTGACATTATGAATTTCACTTTGACCTGCTCTAAAAAACTTATCAAAGATTTGTGTATTATATGATTCTGAAATACCAATGCCATTATCAGAAATGGATATGGTTAAATGTGTTGCCGTTTTAGATAGTTTGCAATGTATTTTAGGTATATCTTGACAATATTTAATGGCGTTTTCTAGTATATTTAAAAGCGCTGTAGTAAAATAGAATTTATCAATATTTATGACTGTATTTATATCAATACTCTTAGATTCTTCAGTCATTTTTCCTTCTGAATGACATTTAGTTTTCAGTTTCGGTTTTGATTTCAGTTTCAAATTCTATTGTCATTCATAACGCAGCGAAAAATCTCATCTTGAATATGATGAGAACTAAAAAATAAACAGATTTCTTCATTTCATTTAGAATGACGATTTATGATTAACTTAGCAACATCTTTAAAAACTACCTTTTCAATATGAAACAGTTCATTTTATCTCTAAGTACTTTTTTACTCATAACTACTTCTAGCATTAGTCAAAATTTTGACAATGTGACGATGAAGTCAACCAAAATCACTGATAACATTTATTTAATGGAAGGTGCTGGTGGTAATATTGGTTTACTCATCGGTGACGATGGTGTATTTATGATTGATGACCAATACAAAGAACTCGGTACTAAAATAAAAAATGCAGTTGCAGAACTCACGTCGCAACCTATTAATTATGTATTTAATACGCATTGGCATTTTGATCATGCTGGGAGTAATGAAACTTTTGGGAATGACGCTAAAATTATAGCACATGATAATGTTAGAAAACGTCTTAATGAAGATCATGTAATTACACCTTTTGGATGGGATGTTAAAGCCTTAACTAAAGCTGGGTTGCCGGCAATTACTTTTGAAGAAGGCTTTAAAATGTATATAAATGGAGAGGAAATACAAATGATTCACGGTGCAGCAGCACATACTGATGGTGATGCATTTGTATATTTTAAAAATGCGAATGTTATCCATACCGGAGATACTTTTGTACGTTATGGTTTTCCGTTTATTGACGCCTATTCAGGTGGTTCTATTGATGGCATGATAGCTGTTCTACAAAAAATTATAGATATTTCTAATGAAGATACTGTTATTATTCCTGGTCATGGAGCGTTATCAAAACGAAATGATGTAAAAGAGGTTCAACAAATGTTAATTGAAACTCGAAAACTAATACTCGATGCTAAAAATAGGGGACGTACTAAAGAAGAGTTAATTGATTCTGATATTCTATCTGCTTATTCTAAAAAATGGAGTGGTAATTTTATTGACACGGGGTTATTTATTCAATTGGTATATGAAGGGTTTGAAAATAGTAAGGAATAATATTTTCTAATGTCTGAAATTAGAAATCTTAGAGAAAAGTTAGGGTTTACTCAAAATCAATTAGCCGAAAAATCTAAAATATCTGTTCGTACGATACAGCGTATTGAATCTGATCAAATCACTCCAAAAGGACATACACTTCAATCTCTAGCAGAAGGGTTGAATATAGATATTTCTTCGCTTCAAAAAATTTTTAACTCAGAGAAAGATATTAAAAACTTATATCATCTTAAGTTTATTAACTTATCTATCTTATCGTTCATTATTATTCCTTTTGGAAATCTAATCTTACCTTTTATTATCTGGAGAAAATCAGATAATAAAAATATAGCTATTGAAGTTGCAATAAAACAAATATTGAATGTTCAAATTCTATGGACATTAATTCTAATTTGCGGACTTATTGTTAGCCCTTTTATCTATTTAAAAATAAATTCATCTATCCCGTTTACACTATTAGTATTATTTATAATGGTTATAATCAATCTATATTTAATTATTAAAACTGCTATTAAAATAGTTAATGGAAAACTTGACTTATTTAAACCTATTATTCAATTTTTATAAATTGGCAATACATTGTCGTGTAAATGTCATCTCACTTTAAACGTATTTGTTTGAAGTTTGCATCTTAATACATATTAGGATGAATTTACTAAAAAAGATAGATTTTAAATATATAGGTATATGTTTATTAGCCGTTTTATTTACTTTTATAATTCACGAAACAGCACATTGGCTCTGTAGTACCTTATTAGGTTATGAAACTGTAATGACTATAAACACTACTTTTCCTGTAAATGGCAAGTATAAAAGCTTATTACATTCTAACTTTGTAAGTGTATCAGGTCCAATTATTACTATTATTCAAGCTTTACTTATTTTCTATTATTTAAAAAATAAGTCATGGAAAGTGTATTTGTACCCTTTTCTTTTCACAGCATTTTACATTAGGTTTATGGCTACTGTTATTAGTGTTTTCAATTTAAATGATGAAGCCCGTATTTCTAAAAGTTTAGGGCTAGGAACCTATACATTACCTCTGTTTGTAACTTTTTTTTTATTTTATTTATTATATAATATAAGTAAAAAGCAGAAATTAAATTGGAGATTGCAGCGACTAACTATATTTCTTGTTATTTTTTTTAGCTCTATTCTTATTATGAGTAATCAATTTATAAACATAAGATTACTCTAAATAGAGTTTTACTCTTCTATATAATCAGGATACAAAAAGTGATTATAAGGAAAACGCGTCACGTGAATTTCACGCACTTCATCGTAAACACGTTTTTTAAAATCGGCTAAATTCTCTTTATTTAATGCAGAAATAAAGAGTGCATTATTACCCACTTTAGACATCCAAGTACTTTTCCATTCGGCTAACGTGTAGTGAACTCCTATTCGTTCTGTAATTAAATCAGTATCATCAAAAGGTTCAGGTTCATATGCATCGATTTTATTAAATACCATAATCGTAGGTTTATCACTGCTTTTAATCTCTCCTAAAATCTTGTTCACAGATTCAATATGTTCTTCAAAATTTGGATGTGATATATCAACCACGTGTAATAACAAATCAGCTTCGCGAACTTCATCTAGTGTGCTTTTAAAAGATTCGACTAACTGTGTTGGTAGCTTACGTATAAACCCAACCGTATCACTCATTAAAAAAGGTAAATTTTGAATCACTACTTTACGCACCGTTGTATCTAAGGTAGCAAAGAGTTTATTTTCTGCAAATACTTGAGATTTACTAATCACATTCATTAAGGTAGATTTCCCGACATTGGTATATCCTACTAACGCGACACGTACCATTTTACCACGGTTACCGCGTTGCACTGCCATTTGTTTATCAATGGTCTTAATTTTTGCTTTTAAAAGCGATATTTTATCGCGTACAATACGCCTATCGGTTTCAATTTCTGTCTCTCCTGGCCCACGCATTCCTATACCTCCTTTTTGACGTTCAAGGTGCGTCCACATTCCCTTTAATCGTGGTAATAAGTATTGACATTGTGCCAGCTCTACTTGAGTACGTGCATAGCTAGTTTGTGCACGTTGCGCAAAAATATCGAGGATTAAATTGGTGCGATCCAATACCTTGCAATTCAATATTTTACTAATATTACGTTCTTGTGCAGGTGATAGTTCATCATCAAAAATAGCAGTCCCTACTTCATTATCTTTAATAAACTGTTCTACATCAGCCATTTTACCTGTACCAATAAATGTTTTTGGGTTTGGCATTTGCATTTTTTGTATAAAACGCTTAATCACTTCACCTCCAGCGGTATAGGTCAAAAACTCTAGTTCATCTAAGTACTCTTTAGATTGCACTTCGTCTTGATCTTGCGTAATTACGCCTATTAATACAGTTTTTTCTAAAGCAATATCTTTCTTCTCTATCATATACAAGAATCTGTTGCAAATGTACAAATTGAATAGTTTTGTTTTTAGTATTTTTAGGCACATATATAATTCTTATGGCATATCATACTATTGCATTTTATAATATCGAAAACTTATTTGACACTGTTGATAACCCATATACTCATGATGATGATTTTTTACCAAGTTCTGAAAAACGATGGACGCCTAAACGTTATAAAAAGAAACTTAGAAAGATAGGGTATGCCATCTCAAAAATTGGCTCTAAAAAATCAAAGATGTTACCAGCTATTGTGGGTCTTGCTGAAGTTGAGAATAAAACCGTAGTTGAAGATTTAATTCATTCTAAATTTTTGAAAAATTATAATTATGATGTTGTTCACTACGATTCTCCTGATGAACGTGGTATTGATGTCGCTTTAATTTATGATACTACGCAATTTAAAGTCACACATTCTGAAGTGTTTTCTGTGAACCTATTTGATGATGAAGGATTACCAGATTACACGCGAGATATTTTATTAGTTGAAGGCATTTTAAATAATGAAAAAATACATGTAATTGTTAATCATTGGTCCTCACGTAGAGAAGGTGTGGAACTTAGTGAACCTAAACGATTAATAGCCTCTTCAAAAGTAGGTGATATTATCTCTTTAATTAAAGAAAAAAATATTAATGCTAAAGTGATAATTATGGGTGACTTTAATGACAATCCTAATAATCAAAGTATTAAACAATTAGTGAACGGATATGATTTATACAACCCTATGGAAAATTTAATGTCATTTTCTAGAGGGAGTTTAAATCATAAAACTGAATGGTTTTTATTTGACCAAATTTTATTTTCTACTAATTTTTTTGAACACAAACCCAATACACATAGTTTCTCAAATGCAGATGTGTTTGATGCTGATTTTTTAAAGCAATTTAAAGGAAAGCACAAAGGCAATCCGTTTAGGACTTTTGTTTGGAAATTTTATAAAGGCGGGTATAGTGATCACTTTCCTGTGTATGTGAGATTGAAGGAGAATTAATTCTTGTTATAATATCGTTAAAAAGTTAATCTAACACGTATTTCTTGAGACAAATGCATAATTTTAAACTTGTTAGTTAAAACCTTTCATCAAAGTATATGCTAAAATTCATCATTAAATTTGTTATTATTTTATTTGGATTGCTATGCATAAACTGTAAGAATAGTTCTAAAGATATTGCTCAAAACCTTAGTTCAAATCCCAAATCATTTCAAGTTAAAGGGTTTAATATTGTCTACAGGGATCAACTTAATCTAGATCCTCTTGAAGACTTAAAAGAACTAGGCACTACACATATTGCTATTAATATGGTTTC
>CAZECB010000157.1:0-5668 GCA_964510745.1 uncultured Flavobacteriaceae bacterium
AATTTATGAGTATTACTTTAGAACAGGCAGAACGCATCATAGCAGTTGCTAAATCAACAGAATTAGATACAAAAATGAATATTGCTATTGTTGATGCAGGAGCAAATTTATTGGCTTTTGCACGTATGGACGGAGCTTGGTTAGGCTCTTTAGATATTTCTATCAAAAAAGCTAAAACAGCATGTTACTTTGATATGGATACAGGTATAATAGGTGGGCTTTCACAACCAGGAGGTGCATTATTTAATATTGAACACTCTAATGGTGGTTTAATTACTTTTCCAAGAGGATGTCCAATAAAAAATGCTAATGGTGAAGTTATTGGAGCAATAGGAGTTAGTGATAGTAGTGTTGAAAATGATCATGCTGTTGCAGCAGCAGGTGCTTCAGCACTATAATGTTATAGCTATAATTATATAGTATTATTATAAAAGATGAAATTGAAAAATTTCACCTTTTTGTTTGATTAAAAGATTCTCTTGAAAACACTTTCTTGATGATTGGTATGAAATAATCTAATGGTTTTGTTGGATATTTTGGATCAAATGAATTTTGATCCCATTTCTCACAAAAATCTATAGCAGATTGAAAGTAAGGATGTGTTTTAAATTTATCTCTTGAATGTCTTTCTTCTTCAGATAGACTTACATTATAATACATTTGAAATATTCCGTGATTTCTAACCACCCAGCTTACTTCTTCTCTCACAAACGGACGAATAATTTCTGATGCTACTTGACCATGAGTAAATGGCGCTAATACATCGCCTATGTCATGAAATAATCCAGCTATAATCCAATCCTCATCATCATTATCATTGTCTATTCTAGTAGCACATTGCAAAACATGATCTAATCTACTTATTTTATAAGCACCATTATCATCTGCCATTTCTTTTAAATGGTCAATTAAGCGTTTAGGAAGTTCATTAGCAGTATGCTTATCATTTGCTGCGATGATTTGATAGTCTTCAACAGTACCATTTTTCATTGCTGTAAAACTTACTGTGTTATTTTTCATTACTAATAATTTTAAAGTTCTATTTTAATTTACCTAAAGATTTTGCTACTAAAACAGAAACGCAACTATCTCCAGAAATATTAATGACTGTTCTAGCCATATCTAAAGGTCTATCTACAGACATAATCATTGCTAGAGCAATTGCTAATTTCTCTGGTGGGAACCCAACAGATTCTAAAACAATGACTAGCATAATAATTCCAGCACTAGGTGTTGCAGCAGCCCCTATAGATGCTAAAGTAGCTGTCAAAATTATTGTTAATTGATCTATGACAGATAGGTCATGCCCTAATACCTGACACACAAAAACAGCAGCAATAGCTTGCATTAAACTCGTAGCGTCCATATTAATTGTAGCACCAACTGGGCAAACAAAACTGCTAATTTCTCTTTCTACACCTAAATTTTCTTCTACACATTTCATAGTTACAGGTAATGTTGCCATACTAGAACTTGTCGTTAAAGCTGTAAGTTGTGCTGGTAAAATTCCTTTTAAAAAAAATAAGGGCGGTTTTTTTGCATAAAACATTATTAATAGCATATATACTCCTAAAAGCATTAGCATTCCAAAAAGAAGTAGTCCAGCATACTTTATTAAAGCAATAAACAATTCTGCATTAGTAGTTTCTGCAATAAGCGTGGCTAAAAGTGCACCTACAGCTACTGGTGCCGATAACATAATCACATCTACCATTTTTAACATAATTCCGTTAACAGAATCAATAAAACGTTTTACGGGTTCATTTTGTGCAGATGGTAGAAGTAGCATACAGATACTAAAAAATATGCTTACAAAAATGACTTGAAGCATTCTAGCATTATTAGTGAATGCACTAAACATATTCTGAGGAACTAAATCAACAAAAAAGCTAAGAGGACCTTTATCTTCCACACCAGCCATTGCAATTTTATCACTCATCATTGATGTAAAATCTTTAGATAAATTGGCTACAGTATCTGGATTAATACCATTGCCTGGTACAAATGTATTGACAAGAAATAAACCCAATATGACTGCTAAAACAGTAGTAAAAATATAAAACCCAATCGTTCGACTTCCTATTTTTGATAATGCTGTAAGATCTTTGAAATCCGTAATCCCTTTTGCTAAAGACACGATTACTAATGGTACAGCTATAAGTTTTAATAAACTGATAAAAATTTGACCTAATGGCTTAATCCAATCTTTTATAAATTCAGGACCCCAAGAAAATTGAATACTAATAATACCAATAAAAATACCTAGAAGCATTCCTATTAAGATTTTCCAATGCAAAGCCATTTTCTTCATATAAGATATGATTTTAAAAACCTACAAGATATAAATAATTATATATGAGAGTAGTCATCAATAATGTTTTTAATGTTAAAAGTTATTTAAGAAGAAAATGAGAGTTTACAATTTTCAATTACTATCATTATATATAGTAATGAAACATCGATAAGCATGAACTCGTTAATTTAAATTATTATTTTAATATATTGATAATAAGTTATTTAAATATCATTTTTCTATTGATAAATAGTGTATATATGATTTCTGGCATCATCTTTGAATACTAAATAATCAACGTATATTCTAAAATTAATAAACAATGAAAACAAAATCTACTTTATTTACTATTATTTTTTTATTTATAATAAGCTTTGGTTTTGCTCAAAAAAAGAAAGCACCACTTAGTATAATTGATGGCAAAATTGGTATCTCTAAATATCATGATTATGAAAATTTAAAGAATTTACCTAAAGGAAGTTTACTTACACTATATATAGAACGTATTGAAGTTATTGTGAAAATATTACCCAATATTGCATTTGCTACAAAACCTGGAGTAACTTTAGGCACTTTAGGAATCCCAACATCTAAAGAGAATGTAAAAGCTTTAGAAAACAATCATGAAGCTTCAGCTAGCTATTTTGAAAGTACCGTTGAGTTTCAGAATAAAATACTACCTTACTCAGACACGCGAGATTTAATAGCTGCTATATTGTTTTATGAAAACACGCTTAAATCATTACATACTTATAATGATTTTAAAACAGATTAATTTATTTTCTAGAGTAAATACAATATAATTATTATTGACAGGGAATTAGACTTCTCTAATAAACCAAAAAACTATTTAGGTTTATTAGAGAAGTTGTTATTTAGAATACTTTTGTATACATATTCGTTTCTGCAGTATGAATTTATTGATTAGTTATTATATCCTAGCTGCTACTAATAAGAACTTTAGTGTTATTTGAATGTTATATATTCACTTTAAAGGCTTAAAACTCCCTCAGGCATAGTTTTTATAGCCTTTAATTATATAAAGGAGTTATTTTTGACAAAAAATTAAAACTACTATATTAGTGAGTTGATTTAATATAATGAGCAAAAAAATTAAAATACAAACTTTTAAAATTATATTGACAATTGTCGTAATTTTGTTTTCATATTTTTGGCTTAAAATATATAACGAATCATTGCCATTAAATATTAATATAGCAAAAGTAGAAGAACAGGTAACTTCCAATAAATTATTAGCGTCTTTTGAATCAAATGAAAACTTAGCTTATTCAAATTATGTAGAAAAAGTTGTTGTTGTAGAAGGAGTTGTTAAAGATGTAACATATTTAAATAATAGGTTTACTGTCATACTACAAAATCAAAATGGAGTTCCACAAATTTTATGTGACATGTTATTTTCTGAAAAAGAGAATGTTAAAGAATTAAAAACAGGGCAAAAAGTTAATATTAAAGGAGTTTGTAAAGGATATCTGTTAGATGTTATCATGTTAAATTGTATTTTAGTCAACAAATAAGGAAATGAATAAAATAATAGTAACACTTATTTTTATTTTAATAAGTTTTTTAGGGTTTTCACAGTCAAGAAACTCGCTTATAACTAATCAAGGTAAAATCTCTTTCTTTTCTTACACATCTGTAGAGAATATAGAAGCTGTAAATAATTTAGCTGTAAGTAAGGTAGATTTAAACGATGGTACTATTTTAGTTACGATGCTTATGAATGCTTTTACGTTTAAAAAAGCATTAATGGAGGAGCATTTTAATGAAAGTTATGTGGAATCTGACATTTATCAAAAATCTACTTTTATTGGTAAAATTATAGATTTTGATGCTAATTTAGAAGGTAAACGCACTAAAATAGCTAAAGGAGAAATGACTTTACATGGCGTTACAAAAGAAATTGAAATTAAAGTAGAGATAGATAATACCAATGGAGATTATATATTAAATGGAGATTTTGAAGTTGGAGTTAAAGATTTTGATATTAGGGTCCCTCCTTTATTATCTGGAAATATTGCAAAAACTATTAAAGTAAACTTTAGATTTGAATATTAGTCTTATGAATAAAATTTGTATATCGCTTTTAACCTTTATTTTTTTAATTACAATTCAATCTGTAAGTGCTCAAAATGATTTACTAGATGAATTAGATAAAGAATTTCTAGATGTCACTCGATATACAAGAGCAACATTTAAGGCTAATAGAATTTTATTTGGACATTCTGTAGAAACTCGAAAAAAAGGAGTTTTAGAATTTAATGTAAATACTAAATTTTGGAATACTCCTAATAGCCAGACCCAAGATTTTGGAGCAGACAGAACTACTGCTCGTTTTGGTGTAGAGTATGCATTTTCTGATCGATTTACCTCAGGATTTGGTGTAGGTACTTTTGGAGGTATTTTTAATGGATACGGAAAATACAGATTAATCAGACAAAAAGATTCTGATAATAAAGCACCTATAGCTGTTACATTGCTTCAAAGTATCTCGTATCAAACAAGATCATTTAACCATATTGATTTACAGAATAGTATATCTGATCGCCTATCTTTTGCAACCCAAGCTATTTTTGCGCATAAGTTTGATTCAAATTTTTCATTACAAATAGCGCCTACTTTTGTTCGTAGAAATTCAGATCAATTTCAAGGAGAACCAGCTAATCATTTTGCCTTAGGTTTTGGAACAAGATTTAAAATTGCTAACCATGTATCATTAGTATCAGAGTACTACTATGTTGCAAATCCTGTAGAAGATGAAAAACTAACCTTTTTCGGCCCTTTTGCTATAGGTGCTAATTGGGACATAAAAAATGTAATTGTACAATTTGCATTAACAAATACAAGAAATTTTGATGAATCTACCAATATTACAAATACCTTTAATAATTTTAATTTTAATGATGGTAATCTACATATTGGGGTAAGCCTTACTTATGCGCTCCATTTAAAGAAAAGAAAAATTAATTAATAGTAATAATTGATTTTTTATAAGTTAAGCCACTGTTTAAATTCTGCCGCTTTATTTTTTCCTATAATGATATCAGTTTCAGAAGCAGGGTCCATTAAAATTTTAAGTTGACTATTCCCATATCTTATAATTTTTTCAATAGCAATAATTGATATAATAAATTGTCGATTTGCTCTATAAAACAAGCTGCTGTCTAGGTTAGACTGTAATTCATCTAAGCTACTATTGACTGTAGAGCGTTTCCCATTTTTATTTACAACATATGTAATTGTATTTTCAGTATAGATATATGCAATATCTTCTGTATTGACTGTTAAAATTTCATTGCGTATATAGGTTAAAATACGTTTTTTTCCTTTTTCTGTATTTTTAAATTCTGTTTCTTT
>CAZECB010000158.1:0-5658 GCA_964510745.1 uncultured Flavobacteriaceae bacterium
TTAAAATTGCGATCACCATGAAGCTCTAAAAATGAGTCTCCAAATAGCGCATTTATATAATCTAAAGTATAAGGTCTATTAGGGTGTCTAGACATTTGTACACGTTGCCAAGGTGTTAAGTTTTTATAGATCTCTTTTTTAGTCTCTATTAATTTTTTTTCAATTTGTGTGCATGTTTCAGTAACGTCTACATCACTTTCTTGCCCAATGATTTGGCACTTATCTAATTGCTCTTCTAATTCTTTAATTGGAAGCTCAAATTCTAAATATTCCATAGAAATTTAAGTATTAGTTTTAGTTAGTCTACAAATATAAAGACTTTAATTGTGATTACTTATTTAGATGCTTTTCTTTTTAATTTAATTGAGTTTTTTAATACTCCGTTAAATACTATTGTACTAATAATTAAAATAGCACCAATGTAAAATCCTGAAGACATTTTTTCTTGAAATAAAACTAATGCTAAAAGTATTCCGTAAACAGGCTCTAAATTATAAGTCAATACAACAGTATATGGGCTTATTCTTTTCATAACATGAACTACTGCTATAAAAGCATATGCAGTACAAATAGATCCTAAAATAAAAATATACATCCAATCTGAAAATGATAAATTAAAATAGGTTTTATTAAAACCTTCTCCAAAAATTAAGATGAACAGTGTAATAAAAAACGCGCCACTTATAAATTCATAGAATGAAATTACTGAAGCTTTATGACGCTTAACAAACTTGCCATTAATTACGGAGAATAAAGATGAAAATACTGCTGAAAGTAAACCTAAAATGATTCCGTTAATATATTTAATTTCTGCCTGAACTATTAAATAAACTCCTATAATTACTATAACTCCAAACATTATTTCATACCAAACAATTCGTCTTTTATAAAAAATAGGTTCTATAAGAGCTGTAAAAAAAGCACCAGACGAAAACATAGCTAATGTTATCGAAATATTAGATTGATTAATGGCTTCAAAAAAAGTAATCCAATGTAATGCGATAAGAATTCCTGCTAGAGAAAACTTAATAAATGTCTTTCTATTAATTCTTAAATCTGTTTTATTGATTTTTAAATACATCCCTATTAACAAAGATGCAATACTCATACGATACCATACTAAAGGTATAGCATTAATAGTAATGAGTTTACCTAATATAGCGGTAAAACCAGCAATAAAAACTAATAAATGAAGGTTTAAATAATTTTTTAAATTATCGCTTGGCATTGTATAATAGATATGAAGCTAAAATACCAAAAACAATATTAGGGAACCATACCGCTATTATAGGAGGGAAATCAGATTGCTCAGCCATGACTCCAAAAATTTTATCAAAAAACACAAATATTAATGCTATAAGAATACCAAAAGCAAGGTTAACTCCCATACCTCCTCTCCGTTTTATCGACGATACCGCTACTGCGATTATGGTTAAAATAAATACAGATGCAGGTAAACTCCATTTTTTATAAAGCACTACTCTATATCGTCCTACATTAGATGAGCCTCTAAACTCTTCTTTTTCAATAAAATTTAAGAGCTCTTTATAATTTTTAGTTTCTGCGGCATATTCTACTGGGGTTAAATCTTCTAAATCAAAAGAAAAAGTAGTATCTTTTCTTGTTTCAGTAATTATAATATCATTCTCTTCGCCAATAATTCGCTTTTTATAATTTGCTAATTTATAAGTGCTATCTTTTTCCTTAAAGCGGATACTTCTCGCATTAATTTTATATACCAGCTTATTATCTTCAAAGTGTTCTAATACAAAATCATTAGCTGTTTTAGTTTTTGACGAAAAATTACTTACATATATAATATCATTATCATTAATTTGTCTAAAAATATTACTACTCTGACGATCTTTTTTGAATTTCCTTAAATATTCATATTTAAATTCATTAAATCCTTTACTTGCATCTGGCACTAAAAAAACACCAAGTATTATTGCAAAAGTAGCAACAATAGTTGCTCCTATAAAATAAGGTCTTAAAAACCTAGTAAATGAAACTCCAGAACTTAAAAAAGCAATCACTTCTGTATTATTGGCTAATTTAGAAGTAAACCAGATTACAGAAATAAATATAAAAAGGGGGAATAGTAAGTTGGCAAAATAAATGGTGAAGTTTAAGTAATAAACAGCAACTGCCGAAAAAGGAACACTATTTTCTAAAATTTCATCAATTCTGTCTGCTAAATCTACTATTATTCCTATAGGAACAAATAACAGTAACATTAAAAAAAATGAAACTAGATAACGTTTTAATATATACCAATCTAAAATTTTCATACACTATAACTACAAACGCTTATCCATTTGTTTTACTATTTTATTTTTCCATTCATTAAAACCTCCTGCTAAAATATGTTTTCTAGCTTCACGGGTTAACCATAAATAAAATCCTAGATTATGAATTGTAGCGATCTGTTTCCCTAAGTACTCATTTGCCATAAATAAGTGCCTTAAATAGGCTTTAGAATATTCTGTATCTACATACGTAATTGCCATATCATCAATAGGAGAAAAATCATCTTCCCATTTTTTATTTTTAATATTTATAGATCCATGGGCTGTAAATAACATTCCATTTCTGGCATTTCTTGTAGGCATAACACAATCAAACATATCTATACCTAACGCAATATTTTCTAAAATATTTATTGGAGTTCCAACTCCCATTAAATACCTAGGTTTATCTTCAGGTAAAACAGCTGTCACCACTTCAGTCATGGCATACATTTCTTCAGCAGGTTCGCCAACAGAAAGCCCGCCTATAGCGTTACCTACAGCTCCAGAATTTGCAATATATTCTGCAGATTGTTTACGTAAATCTTTATAAGTACTTCCCTGTACTATTGGAAAAAATGCTTGATCATGTTTGTATTTCAATGGTGTTTTTTCTAAGTGATTTATACATCTGTCTAACCAACGATGCGTCATATGCATCGATCGTTTTGCATAATTATAATCACAAGGGTAAGGTGTACATTCATCAAAAGCCATAATAATATCTGCTCCTATAGTGCGTTGGATTTCCATAACATTCTCAGGAGTAAAGGTATGATAACTACCATCTATGTGACTTTTAAACTTAACACCTTCTTCTTTTATTTTTCGATTACCTGATAAAGAATATACTTGATAACCTCCAGAGTCTGTTAAAATATTTCGATCCCAATTCATAAATTTATGTAATCCTCCTGCTGCTTCAAGAATTGGAGTTTTGGGACGTAAAAATAAATGATATGTATTTGCTAAAATAATATCTGGGTTAATATCATTTTTTAATTCTCTTTGATGCACCCCTTTTACAGTTGCAACAGTACCAACAGGCATAAAAATAGGTGTTTCTATAGATCCATGGTCTGTGGTAAAAACTCCTGCTCTAGCTTTGCTCTGTGGATCTTTTCCTTTTAAATCAAATAGCATATTCTAAAATAGTAAAGCGGCAAAGATAAATAACAAAAATACAACCACTAAGTAATACTTATAAATTGTTAGCAAGTGATACTTCTTGGTTAATAACTGATGTTATTCAAGCTTTGTTTAAGTTATCTAAACCTTTACTTTTGGGCTTTAAATTTCGATAACTTAGATACGTATTATGTCAACTACACACGAATTAGAAAATTTAACCATTCAAGTACGCAGAGATATACTTAGGATGGTACATAAAGTAAATTCTGGCCATCCTGGTGGATCTCTAGGTTGTGCTGAATTTTTTGTCACTCTTTTTAATGAAGTTATGAATAGAAAAGAAGACTTTAATATGGATGGAGTAAATGAAGATTTATTCTTCCTTTCTAATGGGCATATCTCTCCAGTATTTTATAGTGTATTAGCAAGAACAGGTTATTTTCCTGTAGACGAATTAAATACGTTTCGGTTAATTGATTCTCGCTTACAAGGTCATCCAACAACCCATGAAGGCCTCCCTGGCATACGTGTAGCTTCTGGATCTCTTGGTCAAGGTTTATCTGTTGCCATTGGAGCCGCTGAAGCTAAAAAATTAAATAATGATACACATACAGTATATGCTTTACTAGGTGATGGCGAACTACAAGAAGGTCAAAATTGGGAAGCTATGATGTATGCTGCTGGTAATAAGATTGATAATTTAATTGCTACAGTAGATTTAAATGGAAAACAGATTGATGGAGCTACGGATGATGTCTTACCAATGGGAAGCGTTAAAGGTAAGTTTGAAGCTTTTGGGTGGCATGTTATTGAAATAAAAGAAGGTAATAATATTAAAGCCATATTAAATGGAATCACTGAAGCGAAAGCTAAAAGTGGTCATGATAAACCTGTTTGTATTTTATTAGAAACAATGATGGGCAATGGCGTAGATTTTATGATGCATACACATGCTTGGCATGGTAAAGCACCAAATGATGAACAATTAGCTGATGCATTAACCCAAAATCCTGAAACTTTAGGAGATTATTAACCTGGAAGAAATAGACAAATTTATTATGAAAACGTATACAAATACAGGAAATAAAGATACACGATCTGGTTTTGGAGCTGGACTAACAGAACTTGGTAAAACTAATGAAAATGTTGTAGCACTTTGTGCAGATTTAATTGGCTCTTTAAAAATGGATGCTTTTAAAGCAAACCATCCAGAGCGTTTTTTTCAGGTAGGAATTGCTGAAGCTAATATGATTGGTATTGCAGCAGGTATGACTATTGGAGGTAAAATACCTTTTACAGGAACATTTGCTAATTTCTCAACAGGTAGAGTTTACGATCAGATACGTCAAAGTGTAGCTTATTCTGGTAAAAATGTGAAAATATGTGCTTCTCACGCTGGATTAACTTTGGGGGAAGATGGTGCTACGCATCAAATCCTTGAAGATATAGGACTCATGAAAATGCTTCCTGGGATGACTGTAATCAATACTTGTGATTATAACCAAACTAAAGCCGCAACTTTAGCTATAGCAAATCATGATGGTCCTGTTTATTTACGCTTTGGGAGGCCTAAAGTAGCAAATTTCACTCCAGAGAATGGAAATTTTGAAATTGGAAAGGCTATTACATTAACCGAAGGTAATGATGTAACTATAGTTGCTACGGGTCATTTAGTATGGGAAGCTTTAGAAGCTGCTAAAAGTTTAAATCAAGAAGGAATTTCTGCCGAAGTTATCAATATACACACCATAAAGCCTTTAGATGATAAAGCAATTATAAAATCTGTAACAAAAACAGGATGTATTGTTACTGCTGAAGAGCATAATCACTTAGGCGGATTAGGTGAAAGTGTAGCTAGAGCATTAGCAACTCAAAAACCAACTCCTCAAGAATTTGTTGCTACTAACGATACCTTTGGTGAATCTGGCACACCTGAACAACTTATGGAAAAGTATGGTTTAAATAGCGTTTCAATTATCAAAAAGGTTAAAGCTGTTATCAAAAGAAAATAAATGATTTGTTTTTTCGTTTTTAGATGTATAACTCAAAAAACGAATACAAATATGAAAAAAATATTTTTTTTAGTCTTTTTTAGTGGTTTCATCTCACTATCATGGGCACAATCTGGACCTTCTTATGGTTTTAAAGGCGGATTGAATTATAACGGTAATGGTGATTTTATTGAAAACCTGAGTTCGATTAATATTTAGGTAAGATTTTAGTAGTAAAAAAGATAGAT
>CAZECB010000159.1:0-5631 GCA_964510745.1 uncultured Flavobacteriaceae bacterium
ATAGAATCGAGACCATTATGGAAACCAATGCACTTACAACCTGTATTTAAAGACGCAAAATTTTATGGAAGTAATGTGTCTGAGAAATTATTTGAGAGAGGTTTGTGCTTACCATCAGGTTCAAATCTTACTAAAAATGATAAAGATCGTATATCAAAAGTATTATTACACGTCTTAAATCACTAAATTTGTTCTAGCTATTTAGCTATATGGACAAAGTAAAAGAAATCATCAAATTAGTTTTAAAAAACACCTTATTTAAATTTGGTGTTGAAAATGTGGGCTATTTACCAAGATGGATTGTTTTGTTTTGGGATATGCAAATTGTAATTCTTTCTTTAGTTACAGTTGGATTTATCACTAATGATTTTTCATTTAGTTTTTTTAACAGGTTTTTCTTATTACCTCTTTTATTAGGTGTAACGATTACCTTAATCTTTTTTTTATTATTTAAAACCTATGTAGGTTTAATAAGGCATTCAAGTTATATTGATGCGGTAAAATTACTTCTAGCATCTAGCTTTTCGGCAGGGACACTTACTGTTTTAAATTTTATTAATTTTAAATTATTAGGAGAATATATTTATAGTTGGATTTTTTTGATTTTATTTTTCTCGAGTTTATTTGTGGGGCTATTTTTATATCGAGTTATTGCAAAACAGATTTATTCTCGGTTTTTGATTCAAGATCCATCAGGTATAGAACGTGTATTTATTTTAGGAACTTCTCAAAATGCCATCTCAACAGCAGTAGCTATTGATAATGAATACCCGAGGCGATTTAAAGTATTGGGCTTTTTTGATAGAGATGAGTCAAATAAAAAGAAAAGAGTTTTTGGTTTACCTATTCTTTTTTTAGAAAGAAAAGCTTATGTACTTATTAGATCTAATAGAGGAAGTGGATTAATTATTTTAGAGAACGATTTAAAAGATGATGAAAACCTTCAACTAATTGAAGATTGTATTGATCATAATTTAAAAATATATAGAGCACCATCTATTTCTGAAATGGATATTAATGATGGTATTAATAAAAATATTCAAAATATACAGATTGAAGACTTATTAGAGCGAAAACCAATAGATATTAACAACCTAAAAATACTAGATTTAGTAAAAAACAAAACTGTTTTTGTAACTGGAGGTGCAGGGTCTATAGGTTCAGAAATAGTAAATCAATTAGGTCAATATAAGCCCAAAAAACTTATTGTTTTAGATCAAGCAGAAAGCCCATTACATGATCTTACTTTAAAAACAGAAGCGACATATAAAAATTTAGACTTTCATCCTGTTCTCTGTGATGTTAGGAATAAAGAAAATTTAGAGCACTTATTTAACCAATATCAGCCAGAGATAATATATCATTGCGCAGCTTATAAGCATGTTCCTTTAATGGAAAAAAACCCATCTGAAGCAGTTTCGGTTAATATTCAAGGCACAAAAAACCTTGCAGATTTAGCTGCAAAACATAATATAGAGCGTTTCGTGATGATTTCAACAGATAAAGCTGTAAACCCGAGTAATGTTATGGGAGCCACTAAACGTGTGGCAGAAATGTATGTGCAATCATTATTTAATAGTTTACAAAATCAAAAAGAAATTCAAACCAAATATATTACGACTCGTTTTGGTAATGTATTAGGATCTAACGGCTCTGTAGTACCTTTATTTAAAAAACAAATAGCAGAAGGAGGTCCAGTAACGATTACGCATCCAGATATTATTAGATACTTTATGACAATTCCTGAAGCTTGTCAATTGGTGATGGAAGCAAGCTCAATGGGTAAAGGAGGAGAGATCTTTATTTTTGATATGGGTAAAGCTGTTAAAATAATTGATTTAGCTAATAAAATGATTCGTTTAGCTGGTTTTATTCCTGGAGAAGATATTAAAATTAAGGCTATTGGTTTAAGACCTGGTGAAAAACTTTATGAAGAACTATTGAATGATAGCTCAATAACATTACCAACATATCATGAAAAAATTATGATTGTAAAAGCAGATAACAGTCAATTTGAAAATGTAAATGAAGAAGTCAATCAAATCATTGAAATAGCTAAAAACAAACAAAATATAGCAATAGTCCAAAAAATAAAGGATTTAGTCCCTGAGTATAAAAGCTTAAATTCAGATTATCAAAAACTAGATAAATAGAATAGGTTTAAAATAAACTTTCCTAACTATAAATTCCAATATACTTCCCTATTTTTGTTTTAACAAAAATATAATAAATGAAAATATCAGTCATAGGTACTGGATATGTAGGCTTAGTAACTGGCACATGTTTAGCAGAAACAGGCAATGAAGTTTTATGTATTGACATCGATGAAAAAAAAGTTAAGAAAATGCAAACTGGAGAAGTTCCTATTTATGAACCTCACTTAGATGTCATATTTGAAAGAAATATTAATGCTAATCGATTAAGGTTTTCAACATCATTAAAAGATGGCTTAGAACATGGTGATATTATATTTTTAGCATTACCAACTCCTGAAGATGAAGACGGTTCTGCAGATTTATCGTACGTATTAGGAGTAGCAAAAGATATCGGAAAACTAATTACCAGTTATAAAGTAATTGTAGATAAAAGTACGGTACCGGTAGGAACTGCCAATAAAGTAAGAAAGACCATATCTAAAGAAACTACTGTTGATTTTGATGTTGTATCTAACCCAGAATTTTTACGAGAAGGTTTTGCAGTAGATGATTTTTTAAAACCCGAACGTATTGTTATCGGGTCTAGCTCTGATCGCGCAACAAAACTTATGGAAAAACTATATAAGCCATTTGTGCGTTCAGGAAATCCAATACTTATTATGGATGAAAAGTCCGCAGAATTAACCAAATATGCTGCAAATTCATTTTTAGCAACAAAAATTACCTTTATGAACGAGATTGCTAACTTTTGCGAAAAAGTTGGTGCAGATGTAGATAAAGTAAGAATAGGTATGGGATCTGATTCTAGAATAGGAAAGCGATTTCTATTTCCAGGTATTGGTTACGGAGGATCTTGTTTTCCAAAAGATGTAAAAGCACTTCATAAATCAGGAAAAGATTTGAATTATGATTTTGAACTTTTAAATTCTGTAATTCAAGTCAATGATGTTCAGAAAACGATCTTAATTCCAGAAATTATGTCTTTTTTTAATCAAGATATAAAAGGAAAGACAATTGCAATTTGGGGATTAGCATTTAAACCAGAAACAGATGACATTAGAGAAGCTCCAGCACTATATATGATAGAAGAACTTTTAGAAAGAGGTGCAAAATTAAATGTCTTTGATCCAGAAGCAATGCCTAATGTTAAAAACAAATTTAGCGATCAATTGCATTATGCAACTAACATGTATAAAGCATTAAAAAACGTGGATGCTTTAGTGATTTGTACAGAATGGAGTATTTTTAGAACTCCTGATTTTAATAAATTGAAGAACATGATGAAGAAGCCTGTCATTTTTGATGGACGTAATTTATATGATACTAAAGACATGGGAAATGAAGGATTTTATTACAATTCAATAGGTCGAGAAACAATTCAATTATAAGTAAATATATTTATGAAAACTATTTTAATAACAGGAGCAGCAGGTTTTTTAGGCTCACATTTATGTGATCGTTTTATAGCTGAAGGTTATAATGTTATTGGAATGGATAATTTCATTACCGGAGATAAAAAAAATATAGAACATCTTTTAAATCACTCTAGTTTTAAATTTGTAAAACATGATGTGACAGAGTTTATCTCTATCAAAGAGAGTTTAGATTATATATTACACTTTGCCTCTCCAGCAAGTCCTATAGATTATTTAAAAATTCCAATTCAAACCTTAAAAGTAGGCTCTTTAGGAACTCATAATTTATTAGGATTAGCAAAAGTTAAAAATGCTAGGCTATTAATAGCATCAACATCTGAAGTCTATGGAGATCCATTAGTACACCCTCAAACTGAAAAGTATTATGGTAATGTAAATACTATTGGCCCAAGAGGGGTTTATGATGAAGCAAAGCGTTTTCAAGAATCTATCACGATGGCTTATCACAGATTTCATGGTCTAGAAACCCGTATTGTTCGTATTTTTAATACCTACGGACCAAGAATGCGCCTTAATGATGGTAGAGTAATCCCTGCGTTTATGGGGCAAGCCCTAAGAGGTGAGGATTTAACTGTTTTTGGAGATGGTATGCAAACACGTTCGTTTTGTTATGTTGATGATCAAGTAGAAGGTATTTATCGTTTATTGTTAAGTGATTATGTTGAGCCTGTGAATATTGGTAACCCTCATGAAATTACTATTAAAGATTTTGCCTTAGAAATTATAAAACTAACCAATACTACTCAAAAAATAGTATATAGAGATTTACCTATTAATGATCCGCTTCAACGTCAACCAGATATTAGTTTAGCGAAACAATTATTAAATTGGAAACCTAAAGTAGATAGGTCTGAAGGCATGAAAAAAACTTTTGAATATTTTAAAAGCCTATCAAAAACTGAGCTTTACAAAAGTGAACACAAAGATTTCTCAAGTCATATAAAAAAATAAAATATACATTATTTGAAAATAAAAGTTTCTATAATTACTCCACTTTATAACTCTGAAGCTTTTATCTCAGAGACTATAAAAAGTGTGTTACAACAAACGTTTACAGATTGGGAACTTTTATTAATAGACGATCATTCTTCAGATAAAACAATACAAATAGTTGAGGGTTTTATTGATAAAAATAAAAAAATAAAACTTCTTAAAAATGAAAGAAATTCGGGAGCTGCATTATCAAGAAATAAAGGAATAGAAATAGCTAAAGGAGATTATATTGCATTTTTAGATGCAGATGATTTATGGAAACCTGAAAAATTACAAAAACAGTTAGCTTTTATGGAAGCTGAAAATTGTGAGGTTTGTTTTAGCAGTTATGAGCAAATTGACGCATCTGGAAAACCTTTAAATAAATTAATTCAAGCATTACCTGTTTTAAGTTATAATAAATATTTAAAGAGCAATTATATAGGAAACTTAACAGGAATGTATAACGCTAAAGCTTTAGGCAAAATAAAAGCACCTAACTTACGTAAACGTCAAGATTGGCTATTATGGCTAAAAGCAATTAAAACGTCTGAGAAACCCGCTAAAAGTGTTCAAGAATCATTAGCGTACTATCGGGTTAGAAAAAACTCTATGTCTTCTAATAAACTGAATTTAATTAAACATAATTATTGGGTCTATAAAAAAGGATTGGGTTTTTCTACTTTAAAATCAACCTATAGAATGGTTATTTTCTTATTTGAACATTTTTTTATAAAATCAAAGCAAACAATTACTTTAGATGAGAAATAAATTGCTTTACTTTCCCACTTTTATTACGCTCTAAAGCTTCTTTTCTTTCAAATAAAATAGTTAATCCAACTTCTAGGCGATCAAACGCTTTTTTTATTTTATTTTTCTGAATTTCAGAAAGTGATTCTTCGGCAGCGTAACTCACTTTAAAGGTATCTAACTGCAATTGCTCAATCATAAATTCTTTTACTTTAGAGGTGTCATCAATGATCGTTTTAGTGACATAATACATGGTAAACCCTGCAGCAGTTTTTCCGCTAGGAAAATTTAAAGTATCATTTGTTCTTCCAGATAAT
>CAZECB010000160.1:0-5574 GCA_964510745.1 uncultured Flavobacteriaceae bacterium
TATGATAATGTAATGCCTATGGTAAATCTCGTAAATGTAGATAGTAATTTTGATTTAGGTGATGCAACACCTCCAATTAAAAATAATCGATTTTTAGGTAAAGTTATTTTAGAAAAACCTTATAATCTATTTAATTATACAGTTCTAGGGTATCAAACTTATTTTAATTCTCAAGAAGAGATTGATTTAATGGGTAAACTCTATTTTGAAGCCTATCGGTTAGGAGAGATTACTAACGCCTTAGAAAAAGTTGAACCTTTAATGCGTGATGCTAATATTGTAAGCTTAGATTTAAAGAGTATTCGTTCTGCTGAAGTAAGTGTGAAACAAAAATATTCTCCTAACGGATTTGATGGAAAAGAAATTTGTGCAATTTCTAGATATGCAGGTATTAGTAATAAAGTATCTTCCTTTGGTATTTATGAATACAAACCTTCAAAAGATGATGACGCAACTTCTATGTTAATTGCTCAAATGATATGGTATTTTATCGAAGGCGTTAATTGTAGAATTAATGATGATGATTTTAAAGATGATTCTAGTTACCAAAAGTTTACTGTATTGATAGAGAATCAGGAACTTATCTTTTATAAAAGCATAAAAACAGGGAGATGGTGGATAGAAATTTCTTTTTTACCAAAAGTTAATAATAAATTAAAAAGACATGCGTTATTACCTTGCACCCATGAAGATTATATTAATGCTAGTAATGGGAAAATACCAGAACGGTGGTATAAGGCATATAAGAAAAACAATGTATAATGAAGCTTTTGAGATAGATTTTTGCCGATGAAATGCACTTTTATAAGACAAAGTGCGTTTTTTTTGATTAAAAAGTTGTTTTTTCGAAAATATATAAATATGTTTACAATCTCAAAAAAATGAATAGACTAATTAACCTATATTATTAAGAACATGAAAAAGTGTATATTATTAATAACAATCTTAGCACTAATTACTAGTTGTAACTCAGGAAGCGATAGAGGAGAACTTGTTGGTGTAAAAGGAAAGAAGTGGCATCCTGAAAAACCGTATGGTATGGAACTTATTGAAGGTGGTGCTTTTATCATGGGTAAATCTGATGATGATTTAGCAGGTGTAAATGATGCACCAACTAAAACTGTTACTGTAAGATCTTTTTATATGGATGCTACAGAAATTACAAATAGTGAGTATCGTCAATTTGTAGAATGGGTAAGAGATTCTGTAATTAGAACAGAATTAGCAGAATTAGCAGATTTAGAAGGAAAAACACCAGATAATGACGATATAGGCGAGTATGCCTATAAGGGAGCAGGTAAAGGTGAAGAAGATATTACTCCTTATGAGCAGTATATGAAAGATACGTATGGTGATGGACCTAAAAAACTAAATTGGGATATTGATTTAGTTACAGAAACAAGTGATTACCCAGATGTATTATATGCTGAAGTTATGGATGGTATGTATCTTCCTCTAGAAGAGTCTTATAATGGGCAACGTACTTGGGATGTAACTAAATTTAAATTTCAATATACAACCTTAGATATTCAATCTGCTGCAAAATATAAAGAACTTCAAAGAAGCGATGTAATATTTACAGAATCTATAGAAATTTATCCAGATACAACAACATGGATTAGAGATTTCTCGTATTCATATAATGAGCCAATGCACAATGATTACTTCTGGCACGAAGCTTATGGAGATTATCCAGTAGTAGGTGTAAGTTGGGATCAAGCAAAAGCATTTTGTCAATGGCGAACAAATTATAAAAACGGATTTCAAAGAGCTAGAAAAGGGCAACCTGTAAGTAGATTTAGATTACCATCTGAAGGTGAGTGGGAGTATGCTGCAAGAGGCGGTTTACAAGGAGCAACATTCCCATGGGGTGGACCTTATACAAAAAATGATAGATCTTGTTTTTATGCAAACTTTAAACCCGTAAGAGGTGATTATGCTGCAGATCAAGCACTATATACTGTAGAAGCAAAATCATTTGAACCAAACGATTATAACCTATACAACATGTCAGGAAATGTATCAGAATGGGTGAATTCATCATACGATCCTGCATCATACGAGTACACGTCAACTATAAACCCAAATGTAAATGACGAAGAAAATGAACGTAAAGTTGTAAGAGGCGGTTCTTGGAAAGATGTTGCATATTTCTTGCAAGTAAGTTCAAGAGATTACGAATATGCAGATTCTGCAAGAAGTTATATTGGTTTCCGTACAGTTCAAGATTATAAAGGAACTACAGTAACTAAAAATGGCAACTAGAAAAAGAGTATTATTAACCAAATTTATATAATTTAAACAACTATTTAATTAACCTACTTAAGTAGAAAACTACTTAAAAATCTTAAACATTTTAAAATTATGGCACAGTCAAAAGCAAGTAAAAAATTAATGAACATGGCATATGGTTTCGGAGCCTCAATAGTAATCATCGGAGCATTGTTCAAAATTATTCATTTCGAAATTGGACCACTAACAGGTAACGTTATGTTAACTATTGGATTGGTGGCAGAAGCAGTTATTTTTGCAATATCTGCATTTGAACCAGTAGATGATGAGTTCGATTGGTCTCTAGTATACCCAGAATTATCTGGAGGAAAAGCTACAGGAAAAGCTGAGAAAAAAGAAGACGTTGGAGGTATGCTATCTCAAAAATTAGATGATTTATTGAAAGATGCTAAAATTGATGGAGCACTTATGGCAAGTCTTGGTGACAGTATTAAAAACTTTGAAGGCGCAGCTAAAAGTATCTCTCCAACTGTAGATTCTATTACTGCAACACAAAAGTATGGAGAAGAAATGTCTTTAGCAGCTTCACAAATGGAGTCATTAAATAGCTTGTATAAAGTACAGTTAGAAAGCGTTAATAAACAAGCGTCTATTAACCAGGAATCTATAGAAAATGCAGGTAAGTTAAAAGAACAAATGCAATCATTAGCGTCTAATTTATCATCATTAAATGGTGTTTATGGTGGAATGCTAACTGCAATGAACAAAAACTAATTTAGGATTTAAATCCAAATAACCCTTAAATCTAAAATTAGTTATGGCAGGAGGAAAACAAACCCCAAGACAAAAAATGATTAATTTGATGTATCTAATCTTCATTGCGATGTTAGCATTAAATATGTCAAAAGAAGTGTTATCAGCATTCGGATTAATGAATGAAAAATTAACCGAATCTAATAAAGCAGCAACAGATCGTAACACAGCTTTTTTAGCTGGACTTGATGTGAAAGCTGAAGATCAACCAGAGAAGTATAAACCTTTACGAGAAAAAGCAACTCAAATATCTAGTTTAGCAGATGATTTTGATAACTATATCAAGCAACTTAAAAAAGATATGACTGCGAAAGTTGAAGATCCAACGCTTTATGAAACAATGGATAAAACAGATTTTCTAGATAATTATTTCTTCAAAGGAGATAAATTGAAACCTGAAGGGCAAAAGTTTATTGATAATATGAAGAAGTTTAGAGAAGGTGTTGTTAATACTTTAGCTAGTGATGAAGGTTTTAAAGATATTTCTAAGAGTGTAATGAAAAACTTTAATACAGATGCAGTTAAAGTAAAGGGTCAAGTTAAGGATCAAGAATGGTTAAATTATCATTATAAAGGATTTCCTTTAGTAGCATCTTTAACTAAAATGACACAAATACAAGCAGATATTAAAACAACAGAATCTAATGTATTGTCTGCAATGTTGGAAGGTCAATTAAATACAGAAGTATCTTTCAATAATTATACAACGCTTATGGAAACTCCTAAGTCAGCGTATTTTAATGGCGAAGAATTTAATGGTCAAATTGTATTAGGTAGAAAAGATAATTCAACAAAACCTAGTAGAGTTGAATTAACTTTAGATGGTAGAAAGCTTACTGAAAAACAATACGTTATTGAAGAAGGTAGAGTGAAATTAAAAGTAGGTACAGGTCGTGTAGGAGAACATAAAATCACAGGGACATTATTTTTTGCTGAAGACGGAGAAGAGATTCCAGTAGAAGTAAAATCTACATTTGTGACAGTAGCTAAACCTAATTCTGCTACAATTTCTGCAGATAAAATGAATGTAGTGTATAGAGGTGTTAAAAACCCAATGACAATTTCATTTGCAGGTGTAGCTGATAATAATGTAAATGCTAGTGCTAATGGTTTAACTAGAGTAAAAGGATCAAGTTATGTATTGGACCCAACTAGAATTAAGGGTAGAGAGGTAACTATTAATGTTACTGGGAAATTACCTGATGGTGCTGCACCAGCTAGAGATTCTCGTAAATTCAGAATTAAAGATTTACCAAGACCTACAGGAACCACTCGTGGTGAAGCAGGGCTTATTAAAATGCAGCGTAACGGTTTAGAGATTTCTACTGTAAGTGCTAAGTTTGAAGATTTTGATTTTGATTTACCGCTACGTGTTTCAGCATTTAGCTTTAAAGTACAAGGACAACCAACAATTAAAGTTAAAGGAAATAAACTAGACGGTAGAGCCAAAGCAGCTTTACGTAAAGCAAAGCGTGGGTCTACAGTTCAAATAACAGATATCCAAGCTAAAGCTAAAGGAGTAAGCATTAAACTTAAAAAAGTATCACCAGTATTTATTGAGTTAACTAACTAATAAATTTAGATATTATTTTAATAATAATGATCCTAATCTAATAAATTAAATAAGATGAATTATAAAAGTTTTTTATTAACCACATCACTTGTATTAGCAGCAACATTATCGTTTGCACAAGCAAATATATTGAATGCTAAAAGTCCAGATGAAATTGGTGTTAAAACAGATGCACAAATTGCATTAGATAATGATAAGCCTTTAGAATATGGTTATGTTGATGATAGAGACATTTTGTATTCTAGAATCATTTGGGAAAGAGTGGTTCTTGATGAACGTGTAAATTTCCCATTATACTATCCTATTGATACTAATAATATTGGTAAAGAAAGACGTTCATTATACGATGTTTTAATGAATAGTGTTAAAAATGGAGACATAGAACACGTTTACGATGATTCTTATTTTAATGCAAAACGCACATTAAAAGATCTTGAAGCATCTTTAGTTCGTGTAGATACTACAGAATTAGGGATAGAGCAGTATAATGCAGGAGAACAAATTTCTGCAGAATATATTGTTAGAACGTCAATTTCTGCAGCTAATGTTGAAGAGTATCGCATTAAAGGAATGTATTATTTTGATAAACGTTTAGGCGAATTAAAATATCGTTTACTTGGGCTTGCCCCAGTAGTTCCTGATGTAAATACATTAAACGATGATCAACCAGACTTAGTAGAGTTATTCTGGGTATTTTTTCCAGATGCACGTGACGTATTGCATAATGCTAAAACTTTTAATGGTAGAAATAGTGCCGTTCCAATGTCTTTTGATCACCTGCTAAATTCTAGACGATTTGGTGGTAATATCTATGCTGAAGAGAATACGCAAGGTGATAGAAAAGTAAATGAATATATTGCTGAAAATGCATTAATGCAATTATTAGAATCGGATAGAATTAAAGAAAAGATTCGAGATTTCGAACAAGATATGTGGAGTTATTAATAAAATATAAC
>CAZECB010000161.1:0-5567 GCA_964510745.1 uncultured Flavobacteriaceae bacterium
AATATCAAACCATTAAAACTAACCAACTCGCTTTTTATTAATCGAACTCAGGTTCCTAATACAATTGCGATAATAATAACTAATGATTTTTTATGATGAAAGATTTTAAATTAATATGATTGTTTTTTGATTATATATTTAAAGACGCCATGAATAAAAATATGTTACATCGCTATTACATTTATAACATATAATTAACTAATACATATGTTAAAAAAAATTAAATTTTAAAGTTATTTTATCATATAAACTCATTATTAGTTAAATATTCTCAATAATTTATATTTTAAAATATCATATATATGCGCATCCTATTTTAAACATTTACCTTTGTTATATAGAAATAACATTTAATTATGAATAAGAAAGTTATTTTAATGATTCTTGATGGTTGGGGGACTTCACCAGACCCTAAAGTGTCTGCAATAGATCATGCAAATACACCTTTTATAGATTCGCTTTATAAAACATACCCAAATGCAAACTTACGAACAGATGGACTTCATGTTGGATTGCCCGAAGGTCAAATGGGTAATAGCGAAGTTGGACATATGAATTTAGGTGCTGGGCGTATCGTCTATCAAGATTTAGCAAAGATTAATTTAGCTGTGAAAAATAAAACCTTACATAACGAAACTGTTTTAGTTGATGCTTTTACTTATGCTAAAGAAAATAACAAAAATGTTCATTTTTTAGGCTTATTAAGCGATGGAGGTGTACATTCACATATTAATCATTTATATGGTTTATTAGACGCTTCAGAAGCCTACGGTTTAGAGCATGTTTTTATTCACGCGTTTACTGATGGTCGTGATGTTGATCCTAAATCTGGATACGGCTTTATTTCTAATTTAGAAACCTATGTAGAAAATACCAATGCAAAGCTAGCAACCATAACAGGTCGTTATTATGCGATGGATAGAGACCAACGTTGGGAACGTATTCAATTAGCTTATGATGCGTTAACTCGTGGTATCGGAACGCCTTCTAAAAACGCGACCAAATGCATTGAAAAAAGCTATGAAGAAGATATTACTGACGAGTTTATAAAACCAATTATAATGATTGGTGATGACAATAACCCCATTACTACAATTAAAGATGATGATGTTGTTGTTTTCTTTAATTTTAGGACTGATAGAGGACGTGAACTTACTGAAGCTTTATCTCAAAAAGATTTTCATGAGCAAAATATGCATAAACTTAATTTACATTATGTGACTATGACAAATTATGATGAAACGTTTAAAAATGTCAACTCTATTTTTAATAAAGATAACTTAACAGAAACTTTAGGAGAGGTTTTAGAAAAACATAATAAAACACAAATTCGAATTGCAGAAACAGAAAAATATCCTCATGTTACTTTTTTCTTTTCTGGCGGTCAAGAAAACGCTTTTAAAGGCGAAAAACGAATTTTAAAAAGTTCGCCTAAAGTGGCTACCTATGATTTAAAACCTGAAATGAGTGCTTATGAGTTAACTGAAGCACTTATTCCTGAATTACAAAAAGAAGACGTAGATTTTGTATGCCTTAATTTTGCAAATGGTGATATGGTAGGGCATACAGGTATAATGGATGCCGCTATAAAAGCTTGCGAAGTCGTAGATGAATGTGCAAAAAAAATAATTACTACTGCATTAAATCATGATTACACAACCATTCTCATTGCAGATCATGGTAATTGTGAAACCATGATTAATCCAGATGGAACACCGCATACGGCTCATACTACCAATCCTGTTCCCATTGTATTAATTGATAAAAACCTAAAACAAATATATAATGGTGTTTTAGGAAATATTGCGCCTACTATTTTAAAATTAATAGGCCTACCACAACCTGAAGTTATGACTCAAAAACCTCTTATTTAGTAGAACGTTTTAAAAGTAAAAATAATAATTATTGTACTTTTGCTAACATATTTATAATAAATGAATTTTAGCGACAAACTTATTATAGCTGTTGACTTTGATGGTACTATTGTAGAAGATGCCTATCCTAAAATAGGCAAGCCTAATATTTTTGCTTTTGAAACACTAAAAAAGCTACAAAATGATGGGCATAGACTTATATTATGGACTTATAGAAGTGAAAATAAATTAGAAGAAGCAGTAGTATTTTGTAAAGAGAATGGTATTAAATTTTATGCTATAAACCAAAGTTTTCCAGAAGAACAATACACTAACAATATCAGCAGAAAAATTAATGCTGATTTATTTATAGACGACAGAAATATAGGTGGCTTTAAAGGATGGGGAGAGATTTATCAAATGCTTTCCAATCCAAATTTCAAATTAGATACTAGTCCTAAAAAGAAGAAAGGTCTCTTCTCATTTTTTAAACGTTAGAATGATTATAGCAAAAAACAAAGAAGATATAGAATTAATGCGTGAGAGTGCATTAATAGTTTCAAGAACATTAGGGGTCATCGCTAAAGAAGTTAAACCTGGGGTGACAACACTTCAGCTTGATAAAATAGCCGAAGAATACATTAGAGATCAAGGTGCAATACCTGGTTTTTTAGGCTTGTATGATTTCCCTAATACCTTATGTATGAGTCCTAACTCTCAAGTAGTACATGGTATTCCTAATAGCACACCTTTAGAGGAAGGTGATATTATTTCTATTGATTGCGGAGCCATTAAAAATGAATATTATGGCGATCACGCCTATACATTTGCTGTAGGAGAGATTGCTCCAGAAACCGAAAAACTATTGCAAATCACTAAAGAATCTTTATATGTTGGTATTAGAGAATTTAAAATTGGAAACCGTGTAGGTGATGTAGGTTATGCTATTCAACAATATACTGAAGCACATGGCTATGGAGTTGTACGTGAATTGGTAGGTCATGGATTAGGTAAAACCATGCATGAAGATCCTGAAATGCCAAATTATGGACGTCGAGGTCGCGGTAAAAAGTTTATAGAAGGTATGGTTGTAGCTATAGAGCCTATGATAAACTTAGGAACACATCGTATTAAACAGCATCGTGATGGTTGGACCATTACAACTCAAGATAACAAACCAAGTGCGCATTTTGAACACGATGTAGCTATTATAGATGGAAAACCTGAACTACTTTCAACATTTGCATATATCTATGAAGCCTTAGGTATTGAAAGTAATGAGGAAGATGAATTTAGACAATATAAGGTCATTGTTTAGTTGTTACACAGAGATACTCAGAGAAATCGCAGAGATACACAAAGAAAATAATGAATAATAAACTTACTGAAAAAATTATCGGAGCTGCAATAGATGTTCATCGAGCTTTAGGTCCTGGTTCATTAGAATCTGCTTATCAAGAATGTCTGTTATTTGAATTAAAGTCTTTAGGGCTAAGTATAAAAAAAAGAATTAGCATTGCCAATTATATATAAAGATGTTAAACTTGATCATGGTTACAGAATTGATTTATTAGTAGAAAGTAAAATTGTTATTGAACTTAAAACTGTTGAGCATTTTACAGATGTACATTTTGCATAAATTTTAACTTATATGAAATTAGGCAATTATCCTTTAGGGTTATTAATTAATTTCCACACCAAGCTTTTAAAAAACGGGATTAAACGATTTATAAATAACCCTCAATAAAAACTCCGTGAAACTCTGTGATTTCTCTGAGTATCTCTGTGTAACAACTCATGAAACAACTCTTCAAACTCATATTAAATATAATTCCCAGGCCTTTATTAATCAGGTTAAGTTATGTTGCTCGTCCCATTTTAGCTTTCTTCTTAAGAGGAAATACATTTACTGATCCTATCGATAACAAAAGCTTTAAAAGTTTTTTACCCTATGGTTACGGAAAACAACGAAATAATGTACTCTCCCCTTCTACTTTAAGTTTAGAACGTCATCGTTTATTATGGTTGTATTTACAAAATGAAACTAATTTTTTTTCAGCAAGTAAAAAAGTTCTTCATTTTGCGCCAGAACAATGTTTTTTAAAGCGTTTTAGAAAGTTGGATCATCTTAATTATACAACAACTGATTTATTATCACCAATCGCAGATGTAAAAGCAGATATATGCAATCTTCCTTTTGAAAACAATAGTTATGACATCATACTTTGTAATCATGTATTAGAACATATTCCAGATGACACCAAAGCGATGCAAGAGTTATATCGTGTTATGAAACCTGGTGGAATGGGTATATTTCAAATTCCACAAGACTTATCTCGTGAAACTACTTTTGAAGATGATAACATCACTGATAAAAAAGAACGTGCTAAAATATTTGGGCAGTATGATCATGTACGGGTGTATGGTCGAGATTATTTTAATAGACTTCGTAGTATTGGTTTTACTGTTGAAGAGGTAAATTATACTGGAACACTTTCAGAAGAAGATATTAATAAATACTGTTTAGCTAAAGGTGAAATCATTCCTGTAGTTTACAAAAGCAAAGTAAGCTAAGTGATTACGAGGAAAGAAACGGGCGTGACGTGGCAATCTTACAAAGAAAAAGATTTGCTTCACAATGACGACAATCATTCCTCAGGAAAACCATTCAAAGCCAAAGTCTCTAATTCATTGTTCTCATTTTCAAAAACGAAGAATACTTTTAATTCTGAATGTGTTTTTAAAAACAATTTCACTTTTTCAATTCCCATGGCTTGAAACGCAGTAGCATACGCATCAGCAGTCATACAATTATTAGCAATTACAGACACACTTAACACATTAGTCTTACTAGGATAACCTGTATTCGTATCTATTATATGTGCATAGCGATTACCATTTGTATCGGTTTTAAATTTACGATATGTCCCAGAGGTTGCCATTGCTTCATTATTTAAACTAATGGCTTTTAACACTGATTGTTGACCATCAAAACGAGGTTTCTCTAAACCTACTCTCCAAAGGGTTTGTTTTTCTATATTAATACCTTTAGCACGCAATTCACCACCAATATCTACTAAGTAATTTTTAATACTTTTAGATTCTAAAAATTCACCAATAAGGTCTAATCCATACCCTTTAGCAATCGCATTGAAATCTATAAATGTTTTTTGAGGTTTTAAAACCCTATATTCTTGTATACGTAATTTATCTAATCCTACATATTGCATTAAACTTTCTATTTTAAGACTGTCTAAAGCAATTATCTTTCCTTCAGGGCCAAAATCCCAAGCATTTACTATTGCTCCAATAGTAGGATCAAAAGCACCATTAGTTGTGCTGTAAATTTTTTTTGAAGCTTGAAATACTTTAATAAAGTGAGTATTAACATCAACAGGTTCATTTCTATTTATTTTTGAAATATCTGAGTTTACTTGATATGTTGATAATGACTTGTTAATGACATAAAATAAACTATCAAATTGTGTTTCGTAATTGGTTTTAGAATCGTAAATAATATTATAATATGTACCAAAAACTTGCCCTGAAACTTTAGCATTAATCTTGGGTAACTTTACAAGTGTTTTTACTTCTTGTTTACAAGAACAACAACATATAAAAGTAAATACTCCAATTATAATTTTATTCATAAATTCTATCTGTAATATTATATACCTTTAGTATAAAGCAATTTATTTACTTATTAGGGGTCTT
>CAZECB010000162.1:0-5564 GCA_964510745.1 uncultured Flavobacteriaceae bacterium
ATCCTATTGCTTCTTTAAAATCTGTTATTTCTCAAATTCATAACATTGAAAAAGGAGAAACTGTAGGATATAATCGTGCTTATAAAAGTGATACTTTTCAAAAAACAGCAACCATACCTATTGGCCATGCTGATGGCATTGGACGCCAATTTGGAAACGGAAAAGGGTTTGTTTACATCAACAATCAACAAGCTCCAATTATAGGAAATGTGTGTATGGACATGATAATGGTAGATGTTACAGATATTGATTGTAAAGAAGGTGATGAGGTGATTGTGTTTGATCATCAGCATTCTGTTGAAAATTTAGCAAAAACTACTCATACAATCTCTTACGAATTACTCACAAATGTATCTCAGCGAGTAAAACGAGTGTTTCGTCGATAAAATATATCAATTATTAATTTTTTTTTCTGTTAATTGTTAAAATTTTAACTAAATTGCTTCTTATTAACTGTAACTAAAATATTAAATAATTATGTTAAAAGAGTTTAAAGCGTTTATAATGACTGGCAATGTTGTAGAATTTGCCGTAGCTGTAATTATGGCAACTGCTATTGGTGGCGTTGTTAACGGATTTGTAAATAATATTGTAATGCCTGTTGTAGGTCACTTTACTGGTGGCGTGGATTTTTCACAAATGAAAGTTGTTTTAGATGAAGCTGTTGTAGATGCTACTGGTGCAGTTACTACTGCTGAAAATGCTATTATGTGGGGGTCTTGGGTTAACACCATTGTTAACTTATTAATTGTTGGTTTTGTAATGTTTTTGATTGTAAAAGCATATAACAAAATGAAAAAACCAGAACCAGAAGCAACACCTGCTGGACCTTCAGATAATGACTTATTAACTGAAATTAGAGATTTGCTGAAAAAATAAATACGAATTTTTTATAAAAATATAACCAACCTTATATTTTTAACAAAAAGCGCTTCTTTGTTAAGAGGCGTTTTTTTATGAGTTTTATTAACACTTTAATATTTATTTTTGCATCAAAATTAAATTATAAATGAAAGTAGCTGTTGTTGGTGCCACAGGTTTAGTTGGCACAGTGATGTTAAATATATTAGAAGAACGTAATTTTCCCATTACAGAATTAATTCCTGTAGCTTCACCACGAAGTATAGGTAAAGACATTACATTTAAAAATAAAACCTATAAAATTGTTGGTTTAGCTGATGCTATTGTAATGCAACCTAATATTGCTTTATTTTCAGCTGGTGGAAGCACTTCTTTAGAGTGGGCCCCTAAATTTGCGGAGGCTGGTATTACTGTAGTTGATAACTCTTCAGCATGGCGAATGGATCACACAAAGCGTTTAGTCGTTCCAGAAATAAATGCCACCCAACTTACTAAAACAGATAAAATTATTGCTAACCCTAATTGCTCTACCATACAAATGGTAATGGCATTAGCACCTTTACACAAGCAATATAAAATAAAACGCTTGGTCATTTCAACTTATCAATCTATTACAGGTACTGGTGTAAAAGCCGTACAACAGTTAGAAAATGAATTGGCTGGCATAAAAGGAGAAATGGCATATCCTTATCCTATTCATCAAAATGCGTTACCACATTGTGATGTATTTGAAGAAAATGGGTATACTAAAGAGGAAATGAAACTCGTTCGTGAAACTCAAAAAATATTAGATGATAAAACTATTGCGGTTACTGCTACTGCGGTACGTATTCCTACAGCTGGAGGGCATAGTGAGTCTGTAAATGTTGAATTTGAAAATGATTTTGATTTAAATACAGTTCGCAATTTACTTAACGAAACTCCTGGTGTTACTTTACAAGATAATACAGACACTAATACTTACCCAATGCCAATTTATGCTAATGGTAAAGATGATGTATTTGTAGGTAGATTACGTCGTGATGGCTCTCAACCTAATACTTTAAATATGTGGGTGGTTAGTGATAATTTACGTAAAGGTGCTGCTACTAATACAGTGCAAATTGCTGAGTATTTGATGGAGCATGATTTAGTGTAACTCCACACTTTTTAAAATATTAAAAAGCTCTTGCATTGATTTACAAGAGCTTTTTTGTTTAAATTTGGTAACACTAAATCTAAATTACAATGAAAAAGTTAATAATTCCTTTTATTCTATTAATTGCTATGAGCGCTTGTAAAGAAGAACAAAACACAAAGTATCCTGAAACTAAAACAGGAGAAGTTGTCGATACTTATTTTGGAGAAAATGTTCCTGACCCTTATCGTTGGTTAGAAGATGACCGTAGTGAAGAAACTTCGGATTGGGTAAAATCTCAAAATGTATCTACTTATGGATATTTAGACCAGATTTCGTATCGTAAAGAACTTAAAGAGCGTTTGGAAAAAATGTGGAATTATGAAAAAGTAAGTGCACCTTTTAAAGAAGGGAATTATACTTATTATTCCAAAAATGATGGCTTACAAAACCAATTTGTTTTATATCGAATTGATAATAATGAAAATGAAGAAGTTTTTTTAGACCCTAATACATTTAGTGAAGACGGTACAATATCTCTAGGTCAGGTTAGTTTTTCTAAAGACGGGTCTATTGCAGCTTATTCTATTTCAGAAGGCGGTAGCGATTGGCGAAAAGTATTAATAATGGATGCTGAAAGCAAAGAAATTATTGAAGATACTTTAGTCGATATTAAATTCAGCGGAATTTCTTGGTATAAAAATGAAGGGTTTTATTATTCTAGTTATGATAAACCTAAAGGAAGTGAATTATCTGCAAAAACAGATCAACACAAATTGTATTATCATAAATTAGGAACCCCTCAAAAAGAGGATACTTTAATTTATGGAGGCACACCAGAAGAAAAACATCGTTATATCTCTGGAAATGTAACAGACGATGGCAATTATTTATTTATATACCCTAGAATTTCTACTTCCGGCTCTAAATTATTAATGAAAGATTTATCTAATCCTAATAGTAAAATTGTAACTATACTAGGTGATACGAATAGTGATACTTCTGTTATCGAAAATGAAGGAAGTAAACTCTTTTTATTAACGAATTTAAATGCTCCTAATCAAAAAATTGTAACCGTTGATGCTTCAAATCCAAATCCAGAAAACTGGGTGGATTTCATTGTTGAAACAAAACATGTCTTATCAATATCAAACGGATCTGGCTATTTTTTTGCTGAATATATGGTTGATGCTGTATCTAAAGTGTTACAATATGATTATAATGGTAATTTTATACGTGAAGTAGAGCTTCCTGGTATAGGAAGTGCCAGTGGTTTTAGTGGAAAAAAAGAAGCTGAAAAATTATACTACAGTTTTACTAATTATAAAACACCTAATACTACATTTCAATATAATCCTAAAGACGGCATATCTTCAGTTTATAAAAAACCTAATGTTGATTTTGATTCTGATGCCTATGAGAGTAAACAAGTGTTTTACACTTCTAAAGATGGTACTAAAGTACCAATGATTATTACCTATAAGAAAGGGTTAGAGCTTAATGGTAAAAATCCGGCAATTTTGTACAGTTATGGCGGATTCAATATTAGTTTAACACCGTCATTTAGTCCATCAAATGCGGTTTGGTTAGAGCAAGGTGGAATTTATGCAGTACCAAATATTCGTGGTGGTGGTGAATATGGTAAAGCTTGGCACGATGCAGGAACACAACTAAAAAAACAAAATGTTTTTGATGATTTTATTGCAGCTGGAGAGTATTTAATTTCTGAAAATTATACTTCTTCAGATTATTTAGCAATTAGCGGTGGGTCTAATGGTGGTTTACTAGTAGGAGCAACTATGACGCAGCGTCCAGATTTAATCAAAGTAGCCTTACCAGCAGTGGGAGTTTTAGATATGTTACGCTATCATACATTTACAGCTGGCGCAGGATGGGCTTATGATTATGGTACAGCAGAAGATAATAAAGAAATGTTTGAATATCTTAAAGGATATTCTCCAGTACATAATGTTAAAGAAGGTGTTGCTTACCCTGCTACTTTAGTAACTACAGGTGATCATGATGATAGAGTGGTACCAGCGCATAGTTTTAAATTTGCAGCAGAACTACAGAGTAAGCAATCTGGAAGTAATCCAACATTAATTCGTATTGAAACAGATGCAGGTCATGGTGCTGGAACGCCTGTGAGCAAAACTATTGAACAGGCCGCAGATCGATTTGGTTTCACCCTCTATAATATGGGGTTTGATCAGCTTCCAAGTAAGTCAAAAGAAGCATTAAAAAATTAGTTATATAAATAATATTATTCTCAACCCACTCAAAATACGAGTGGGTTTTTTTATAGTACTTTTGCGCTATGCTTCATGTAAAAAATATTTCATTTTCTTATCAAGATTCTTTTATTTTAAAAGACATTAGTTTTAAAATAAATGCAGGAGAACATGTTTCTGTTATTGGAGAGAGTGGCTCTGGAAAATCTACACTTTTAAAATTACTCTATGGCGAATTTGATTTGAATGAAGGTCAGATTTTCTGGAAGAAAAATGAAATATTAGGTCCAAAATACAACCTAGTCACTGGCCCTGAATTTATAAAATACGTAGCTCAAGAATTTGATTTAATGCCCTATACCTCTGTTGAAGAAAACGTTGGGAAATATCTATCTAATTTTTATCCTCAAAAAAAGAAAGAACGTACTACAGAGTTGCTTGAAGTTGTAGAATTATCTGCTTTTTCAAAAACTAAAGTTAAATTATTAAGTGGCGGACAAAAACAACGTGTGGCGCTAGCTAGAGCCATTGCTAAACAACCTGAAATTATTTTATTAGATGAACCTTTTAGTCATATAGATAATTTTAAAAAGCAATCTTTGCGACGTAATTTATTTCAATACCTAAAAGAAAAGAATATTAGCTGTGTTGTTGCTACTCATGATAAAGATGATGTTTTAGGATATGCTGATAAAATGATTGTTTTAAACGATTCAAAAATCATAGCTGAGAATACGCCTCAACAATTATTTAAACATCCAAAAAATGAACTTATCGCTTCTTTTTTTGGAGAGTTTAATCAAATCAAAGGTTATGGAATTGTATATGCACATCAGCTTAAAGTAACAACTGATTCTGATTTAAAAGTCATTGTAAAACAATCTTATTTTAAAGGTGATTGTTATTTAATTGAGGGGGTTTCTGATAATAATGCTATTTTCTTTCAACATTCAAAAGTTTTAAAAAAAGGAGAGGATATCTATTTGAAAATTAAGAAATAATTCTCATTTACTTTTTAAACGGAATAAAAGGCATTTCGGAATTACAATAGTAATCATTATTGTGTTTTTGAGAGCAATTTGTTTTAGGGCTTATAGTGCTTTTAATTCTAGATTTACAAAGTCCTATAAATTTTTTAAATGAATTCAATGTCTTTTTCATAATCGTTTTCTTTCAAGTATTAGTCAAAAAAAGTACAATTATCTTACATTTTAGGGTTTTAGACAATTTTTTCAATCGCAAAACTACTATCTCTAAACACAATTTCATCACCTACTTGTTTAGACAACAATAATTGTCCAATAACCTGAGTTCGATTAATATTTAGGTAAGATTTTAGTAGTAAAAAAGATAGA
>CAZECB010000163.1:0-5533 GCA_964510745.1 uncultured Flavobacteriaceae bacterium
ACACCATACAATTCTGGTTTAGGCACATCAGGTCTAAATCGATTTTTCATATCTATAGTATAGTAAAAACCATACCCTAGAGCATAAACTATTATTAAGCCTTTTAATACTTTAAGGCTAATATCAAACCATTTTTTAAACTGAGGGCGCCATATGATCGTTAATTTTTGTACAGGCTTATTGGTTACTAAAAACTGCATTACTTTTTTGATATCTCGAGATAATAAAAACAACGACATTAACACCAAATGGGTAGATAATATCTTAACAGGCACATCAAAAAAGTAATTCACCGCCATCACATTCATAGCTGTCATTAAAGTAATTATAGCACCAAATGTTAATGTTCTTCTAAACAACAACAATCCTGCTAGCACTTCTGCAATACCCATAAACATATTATAACCTTCTGAAAAGCCTAAAAAAGTCCAAGCTAATCCCATAGGTGAAGATTCACCATAAGGTTGTAATAACCTGCGAAAGCCAGGTTCTGAAAATTGTAACTGAATAACTTTAGACAAGCCATAGCTTATGAGCATTAGCCCCACATAAAAGCGTAAGGCTGTTGTTAACCAATAATACAATTTACTATAATTATTACGTTTTTTATCTATTAACGACCAAATTGAAGCCCCTAATACGGCTATAATAAAAATTATAAATACAACAAGGTAATTATAAGTTGTATCTCCACTACCGCTAGGCCCAGTAGCTACTTTAAAAGGAATTCCCATAACATACTCACCAAACCAAGGAGCGAATTTTTGCATTAATTCCACTGGTTTTTGGGCTAAATAACCAAATAACGGATAGGCACCATTATTTTGAAACAAAATAAATAACCCAAAGTAAACAAATGAAAATCTAAATCCAAAACGTCCTAACTTAGACCACTTATCCTCTTCTGTAGATGAGACATTAGTCATTAATGTCAACACAAATATTAATAGAAATAATATGGTTATAAATATTCCTATATTAGGAAATGATCCTTCAACACTTCCAGTGTTTTTATTAATACTACTGCCTTCTATTAATATAGAATAATCACCATCTACAGCATCTTCACTTGTTGTGAAAGTAAATTCTCTTACTCTAGATCCTTCTCCACCATTACTCCAATTAGGAATAGTATTATTAACTACTTTATTTTCAAAACTAGCATTATCTAATTTTACAGGTTGATATTCCCCATTATCATCTTCAATATAGAGTTCAAATTTATCGAAGTAAAACTTACCATTATTTCTGGATATACCTCCAAAACTAAGTTTTTCAGATTTAGAATCTATAGTTCCTATAATAGTATATGATGCCCACTTATTAGATGTTATGGGTCTATCTTCCATATTATCAAAAAAACCTCTACCCTCATTAGGCTTATTATCTACCCTTGCCCAAATGAGAGCATCCGCTTTGTCATCATCAGTCTCTATTTTAGCAAATGCTACGACTTTGAATTTCTTTTCGGTATTCGATTGAATGTCTATACGTTGAAAAAAAGGTGTCCAATTTCTAGAAATTCCTTCTACGCTTTGCCCGCTTATTGATAAGCTGCTCAGAATAACAAATAATATTAAATATAATTTTTTCATTTTTATAATTGATTTGATTGATTAAAAACTTAATTGATCTTTAAAAATATAAGATTGCCTTCTGGAAATTTCTATCTCTTCTCCAGAGTGCATCTCTATTTTTAACTTACCGTTAAACCATGACACCACTTTATTAACATGATTAATATTTATTATTTGTTGCCTGTTAGCCCTAAAAAAGACATCTTTTGGTAGTTTTTCTTCTATTTGCGCTAAAGATTTATATATCAAAGGTTGATTTTTTTCAAAAAATACACGTGTATAATTACCTACTATTTCAAAAAGTGAAATATCTTGAATTTTTACCAACCAACACTTTTCACCATCTTTTATAAATATTTTCTTATCTAATGCTAAAGTGTCATCCTTCTTTTTTTCAACTGAATCACTAGAAACATTTTCAAGAATTTTGGTTATAGATGCTGAAAATCGTTTTTGATTTATTGGTTTTAGTAAATAGTCAAAAGCATTATATTCAAAAGATTTTATAGCATACTCATCAAAAGCCGTAGTAAAAATTACTATTGGTACTTCATCTAACATTTCTAATAATTCAAAACCATCTTTTTCTGGCATGTTAATATCTAGAAATAACAAATCTGGTTTTACTTCATTTATAAGTTTAAAACCTTCATCTACATTTTCTGCTTCCCCAATAAGTTCAATTTCTTGATGTGCTTTAATAAGTTCCTTTAGCTCATTTCTTGCTAAACGAGAATCTTCGACTATAACAGTTTTCAATTTCATATCTCTAAAGGAATTTTAACTGTTGCTATTACTTTACTACCTTCTTCTTTTAAATTAAATGTAGCGTGTTCTTCATACAATAATTCTAATCTTTTTTTAATATTTGTTAATCCTACTTTGGTTGTGTTTTTTGCATCTTTTAACGAGCCAGGATTTGTAACTTTAATTTCTAAAAAACCATCAATACTATGAGAAGATAAACTTAACACACCACCAGATTTCAAGTTTGATATACCATGCTTTATAGCATTTTCTATAAGCATTTGAATAATCATTGGTGGTATTTGCTTATTTAAAGTTTTCTCATCTATTTTTGTTTCAAATTGTAAACGATTTTCTAGTTGTATTTTTGAAATGGATATATAATTTTCAACCATTTCTAATTCGTCTTCTAAAGCAATAGAATCAACATCATTTTTAGTAAACGAATAGCGCAAGGTTTCAGACAAATTAGTTAATACATTTCTTGCTTTGCTCACATCTTCAAGCATTAAACCGCGAATATTGTTTAAACTATTAAACATAAAATGCGGATTAATTTGCCCTTTTAATGTATTGAGTTGAGATTCTTTTAAATTACTCTCTAACTCCAATTGTCTCACTTTTACAACATTTAAATGATAATACATTTTAATTGTAAAAAACACAAAAAGCCATATCATAAATAGTGTAGCAAAGTAAATAGCATTATATATAAGTGAGGTTAATGTCATCTCTGAACTAGTACTATTACTTCCTCCCCAAAAATCTACCATATCCAATAAAGGCCAAAGTAAAATAGTATAAACAATTTGAATGCCTATGAAAAGTAATATTACTTTTATTATACTATTACGGGTAATTTTATTAAAGTTAATTTTTTTATCAATATAGATTGAAACTACAAATGTAAGTACATACGCTAGAGATCCACATGCAACAGATTCTGCTAATAAATATTTAACGCGTTCAGAAGAAATATCTATCCCAATCATTTTTATAATCGTAAGAGTGAAAAAGAAAAGAAGTATCCAACCAATTAAACTAAAAATGAGATAATATTTGTTTGACGATAGTTTCATTTATTATACTTTATTTTTTTGCAATTTAAACTAATTTATGAATGTACATATTGATTAATTTTTTGCTAAAACTTTGAGTATTGACTATGAATTTTGATGTGATTGATTAATTAGAAGTTAAACAATTGAAAAACAATTATATAAATGATAAAATCTGAATTATAAACTCTACTACTATTTTTACTAAACTAAACATAACTGTTGTTTTTTGATGATTGTTAGGCTATTCGATTTTTAATTGATATCACAAAGATATATTAGATATAAGTTATAAAAATTGAAAATATGACGAATGGTAAAATGGTTTGCTTAAGCGGAAAATAAGGGAGTTTTATTAAAAAAAAGAATATCTCGTTTTAGAAATAAACGGTGATCAGAAATTTAATATCCATCAGTCAGGTAAAATTACAACAACAAATAAGTAATTAATTTTTATTACTTATATTTAAGCACTAACTAAATAAAACATGACTTATGAATTCAAAAATTTTTATGGCTTTAAGAATACTTCTTGGCCTTTTCGTTTTAGTATTTGGCGCTAATAAATTTTTAGATTTTCTACCTCCATTTGAAGGATTATCTGCTGAAGCAGGAACTTACTTTGGAGCGTTGACATCTTCAAAAACATTAGTGCTTGTTGGATTTGTAGAAGTTGTAGCAGGATTAGCGTTAATTACTAACAAATTTGGAGCTTTAATGGCACTTATATTAATGAGTGTATCTGTAAATGCTGTTTTATTTCATGCCACTTTAGATCCAGGAAATCATTGTTCCTGCTTTAGGTTTATTAGTTTTAAATATTGCAGCACTTTATAATTACAAAGACAAATACAAAGCTATTTTAAGTTAGAGAAGTATAGTTTAAAAATAAAAAAGAGGTCTAAGGTCTCTTTTTTATTTTTTCTTCTCAGGTGGGTATTTAACTAAAATTTTTGCAACAATAGCATTAAATTGTGCTTCACGCTTTTCTGGTGTTGCTTTTGGATTGTATGCGCTTTCACTTACAGCTTGCCAAAACAATCCATTTTTGGCATCATCAATAAAATCAAAACTAATTTGCCTGTTTACTAAATTTTGCCCTATGGGGATACCTACAGAAAGCCCTCCACCAACATTACGTCCTGTTCCTCCTAAACCAACGCCAACAGTACTTTGCGAATTTCCTTGAAATTCACTAGTTTTAATATTGATAAAAAAGTCTGGAGTATCAGATAATTGTAACCCTTTTAATTGCATTGCAGCATCAAGAGCCTCAAGTAATCTATTTTCATCCAACTCACTTAACCCTGTATTTAAATCTGAATAGTAATTATAGGTTTTATAGCTAGTAAAATCTGTTTTTTTATCATAATCATAATTGATTTGTATTGATGAACATGATGAAAACAGAAGTATTATTACGAGTATTTTAATACATTTCATAACAAACAATTTTCTATAAATTTAATCAAAAAAGAAGAATTTAATCAAATAGAAATGTTAATTATAGATGTATTGAACTAATTATTCAACATGTGCCAAAGCTTATCTTTAAGCTCTGTAATACCCTGTTGTGCTACAGAAGAAATAAACAAGTAATCTACTGGAAGTTCATTATCTAATTCTGTTTTTAATTCTGCTTGTAACTCGTCATCTAACATGTCACATTTGGTAATAGCTACTAGTTTATCTTTATCCAATAGTTCTGGATTATAACGACGTAATTCATCTAACAAAACATCAAATTGTTTTTTGATATCATCAGCATCAGCAGGAATCATAAATAATAATGTAGAATTACGCTCTATATGACGTAAAAAATAATGACCTAGACCTTTTCCTTCTGCAGCACCTTCTATAATTCCAGGAATATCTGCCATTACAAAAGTTTGAAAATCACGATATTCTACAATTCCTAAATTGGGTTTTAGTGTTGTAAATTCATAATCTGCTATCTTAGGTTTTGCAGACGTAATCACAGACAACAAAGTTGATTTTCCAGCATTAGGGAATCCTACCAAACCAACATCTGCAAGTACTTTAAGCTCTAGAGTAATATAACGTTCTTCAATAGGCAATCCTGGTTGTGCATACCTGGGCGTTTGATTTGTAGAGGATCTAAAATGCCAGTTCCCTAAACCACCTTTGCCA